>JAYUPO010000173.1:0-11674 GCA_043760085.1 Burkholderiales bacterium | reverse complement strand
CCGCAGCCGGTTCCTGACATTCGACGCCGGCGCGGCGCAGTTGCCAGGCGTGGAACTTCTCGCCTAGCGGATTGCGATTCCCTTAAGCAAATCTGCCCCTGCCACTTTGCGCACATCACCCCTGGGGAGGACGGCACGAAGCGACCGACCTGGGGCGATCTAAAGCAAGAACATCCCCGCCGCCACCGCCGTTGGCAGCAGTGCGCCGAGCAACAGGCTGCCTGCACCAATTGATTCATCTTCAAAGCCGCGCCGCAGCAGCGCCACGCCGGCCGGGTTGGGCGCGTTGGCGATCACCGTCAGGCCGCCGCCTGCCACGGCGCCGGCCACCAGCATGTACTTGGCCTCGTCGCTCATGCCTTCAAGCAATGAACCCAGGTAGGTGAGCGCCGCGTTGTCGGTGATCGCCGTCAAGCCCAGCGCGCCGAAGAACAGGGCCAGTGGTTCGAGGCTGGAGACGATGGGCTGCAGCCACCATTGCTGCGCGCCACCCAGCACCACCAGGCCGGCCAGGAAGAAGCCCACCAGCAAGGCCTCTTTGATGATCAGTGGCGTTTGGTAACGGTCGTAGGCCTGTGCAAAACCCAGGAACAGCATGAACACGCCCAGGAAGATCACCGGGTAGTGCGCGAACGCCACCACCGCGGCCAGGAACGCAAGATGAATGGCACTGACGACGGCCGGCACGCGCGGCGCGCTGGCCTCGCTGCTGTCACTGCCTGCGCTGCCCTGGCTGTGCTCGGCGCAGGCTTCGCGCAGGTGCTGGCGCAACAGCCAGGTGATGGCCGTGGCGTTCACGACCACGGCGATGCACGCCTTCCAGCCGAAGGTGGCTGCCATGAAGGCGCTGCTCCAGCCCCAGGTGGCGGCGACCATCAACACCGGCGGGGCCGCGAACGAGGTCAACGTACCGCCCACCGAGATGTTGACGAACAGCACACCCAGTGCGCCGTACTTCAGCCGCTCGGGCATGCCCGGGCAAAACACCCGCGGCGCCAGCATCAGCGCGGCCAGGGTCATGGCGGCAGGCTCGGTGATCAACGAGCCGATCAAGGGCACCAAGGCCAGGCACAGCCAGGTCTCGGCCACCACGCTGCGCCCCGGCAGCGCGCGCGCGCTCATCCGTACCAGGGCCTGCACGGCAGTTAACACCGGCCCGGAGCCGGCAATCACCATGACGACAAACACGAACAGCGGCTCGGTGAACTGGCGCGACTGCGCATAGTCGATGGCTCTGGCGCCACCTTGCACGCCGGCCATGACCACGATCAACACAGCGGCCCAGAAACCGAACACCACTTCCACTTCGCCCAGCAGATGAAACAAGCCGCTGTGCCGGGGGTGGCGGTGCGCCAGGCGTTCGAAGTGTTTGGTGGCGAAGGTGTGAACCAGCGCGATGGCAAAGAGCGCGGCGGCAATGACATCCATCATGCGGCGCATGATGGCAGCACCGGCCGCGCGGCCACGCACGATGCGAGCAATCGGCGCCACGCTTGCGGCGATTACCGGCCTTGCAGCAGGCGTGCTCGACGCACCGGTTTCGAGACATGATGAGAATGATGGACACACCAAGAGGCAGAGCATGAAGACAAACGGCTTCGTTCAAGACAAGGTCATCGTCGTGACCGGCGCCGGTGGCGGCATCGGCCGCGACTTCGCGCTCGCCCTGGGCCGCGATGGCGCCAAGGTCGTCGTCAACGACATCGGCACCTCGGTGCAGGGTGAGGGATCGGACGCCACGCGCGCGCAGGCGGTGGTGAATGAGATCGTGGCCGCGGGCGGCGTGGCTGTGGCCAACACTGAAAGCGTGAGCGACTGGCATGCGGCGCACCGCATCATTGCGCAGGCCGTGGACACCTATGGCCGCATCGATGCCGTGATCAACAACGCCGGCATCCTGCGCGACCGCTTCTTCTTCAACATGAGCCTGGACGAGTGGCGCAGCGTGATCGACGTGCATTTGAACGGCAGCTTTTTTGTGTCGCGCGCCGCAGCACCGCATTTCAGGGCGCAGCAATCCGGCTCGTACATCCACATGGTCTCGACCTCGGGCCTGGTGGGCAACCTGGGCCAGGCCAACTATGCGGCGGCCAAACTGGGCCTGGCCGCGTTGTCGAAGTCGATCGCGATGGACATGGCGCGATTCAACGTCAGGTCGAACTGCATCGCGCCATTTGCCTGGAGCCGCATGATCGGCTCCATTCCCACCGACACGCCGCAACAGAAGGCGCGTGTCGAGCGGCTGCAAGGCCTGCACAGCGCCAAGATCGCACCGCTGGCGGTGTACCTGGCCAGTGACCGGTCAGCCGACGTTTCGGGCCAGATCTTCGCCGTGCGCGCCAACGAAATTTTCCTGATGAGCCAGAGCCGGCCGTTGCGTTCGATGCATGCATCGGAAGGCTGGACGCCGCAGACGGTGGCCGAGCGCGCCATGCCGGCCATGCGGCCCGGTTTCTACCCGCTGGACAGGTCGCAAGACGTGTTTGACTGGGACCCGGTCTGAGGCGCGAGACGCCAAGCAGGTGTGTGCGATCTCAGCGCCGCATGGCCGGCACCAAGCGGTCTGCCGGGGCGATGGCGGCATCACCATCCAGCTCAATGGCCACCTGCGTGCACACCGCGCGGCACAGGGTGGCCACGCGCTCGCTTTGCAGCCGGTAGTACATCTGCGTGCCTTCGCGGCGCTTGGCCAGCACGCCGCAGCGGTAGAGCATGCTCAGGTGCTGTGACATGTTCGGTTGCGTGGTGTCGATCTCGGCCAGCAACTCGGACACGTTCTTCTCGCCGTTGCACACCGCGCTGATGATCTTCAGGCGGATCGGCGTGGAGAGCACGGAAAACAACTCGGCCACCGATTCAAAGACCTGATCTTCAACCTTCTTCGAGTCCATGCGGCCACCTCGGTGAGTACGAACGATTTGATTCTATTCGCAAGCACCGATATTGCGATGCAACCTGCTTGAAACCTCATTTGAATCGGTAATGGTTCCGGTTCAAGACCGCGGCAATGGCGGTCACCTCTTCTGGAAACAGGCCCAGGTTGAGTTGGGTGTTGCACTGCTCGACCATGCCGCGCAGGAAGCCGGCTGTCTTGATGCGTTCGTCCGGCCGGTAGATGGCCGAACCGTCACCGCCAACCTTGCTCACATGGCATTCAACACAGCGGTGTTCCTTGATCAGGCGGCTGCCCAGCGCCAGGTCTGCGCCGCGAAAAATGTCGGGCACCGGTTGCGCAGCGGCGGCCGCCGCCAACGCCATGCCGCTGACTGCGGCGGCCCATCGTCTGCGCTGCATACCCACTCCTTGTCGCCATGCCTTCAATCCGGCAATGCTATCGGGCCAGCAACGCCTTTCGCGGGCAGCGCACCGTGTTCACTTCGGCGCCTGCTGCTCCATCAGCAAGTAGGTGTTGTAGGCGTTCATGCGGTTGACCGCGCGAAACAGCGGCAGGCGCTCGAAGCGCGACCAATCGACCTTTGCATACGCCTCGTCAAATGGCTCCAGCTCACGCGCCGCGGCGCCCATGGTCTGGCGCAAGTAGACAAGGTAGTCGCGCGTCAGGGTCAGGTCGGCCAGCGCATCGCTCGATGGCGGCCCGTGGCCGGTGATCACCCACTGCGGCTTGAATTCGATCAGATGCGTGAGCGACTGGATCCACTGCCCACTGTCGGCCTGCCCGACAAACGGAATTCGACCCTGGAACGCCAGATCGCCAGCAAACAGCACGCCGAGCCGGGGCACATACACCACCAAATCTTCAGGCGTGTGCGCCGGCCCCACATGCCGGATGCGGAAGTCGAAGGCGCCCACACGCAGGGTGGTTTCTTCCTGGTCGAGCCAGCGATCGGCCGCAACCACCTGCGTCTTGTCATCAACCCAGGGGAACAGCTCGCGGCGGCTGGCTTCGAGGCGCAGGCGCGCGGTGTCAGACGTGATGTAGTCGCGCCCGGCCGCATGGGCAATGATGCTGGCACCGGCCGCCTTGAAGGCCTGCAAGCCATAGATGTGGTCGGCGTGATAGTGCGTGACGATGACGTGGCGAATCGGCTGCGCCGTGACGCGGCGGATCTCCGCGATCAGCTCCTCAGCCAGCGCCGGCGAGCCCAGCGCATCGATCACCACCACGCCATCGTCGGTGACAACGAAACTGGCATTCGAAATGAAATTGCGGTTGGCCGCCGTTCCCATGGCGGCCTCGCCCTGCACCGCCCACACACCCGGGGCCACGTTTGTGGCGCGCACCACCGGCTCGGCAGCGTGTGCGCTGGCCGCGGTAAAGACTGCGGCTGCGGCAAGCACCACCGCGGCCAGAAGCCTGCCGCGCAATGCGTTCAAGGCTTGATGTAGGCGCTGCCCTGCGCCTGCAGCTTGGCAATGCGCACCACGCCCGATGGCGTGAAGGTGGCTTCCTGGATGAACTGCTCGCGCTTGAGTTCGCGGTTCTTCAGCGTGATCTCGCAGATCTCGAACGCCACGCCGCGGCTCTTCAGCGCCGAAACCAGCGGCGCGTACTCGGTGCCGTTGGCCGCCTTGGCACCTTCCATCAGCATGTCAACGCCTTCAGCATGCGTCACGACCGTGATCTTGGCCGCCGGGTCCACGTCGAGGTGGTTGCGCAGGTTGCGCAAGCCTTTGAGGCCCTGCGCCGTCGTGTTGTCGACGTGATAGACGACACGGTCTTGTGCCCACGACGCGGTGGCCACCAGGCACAGCGCCGCGCTGACGATGATTTGGGGAAGCGTGATCATGAAGATCTCCTGTGGGTTGGTGGATTCGAGTTCAGGCACTGGCTACCAAAGCATCAAACCATACCGGGGTTCTTGGCCATGCCCACCAGCCTGGGCGTGTTGATCTGGCGCGCCTTGACCCGCCCGCCTTGCGCCTTGAGCCAGCTTTCGACCACGTCCCACACCGGCTTGTTGCCCGGCGCGGTGCGCGCTTCTTCAGCCACCGGCGCCCAGCCCGCGACCTTGTACTTCTTGTCGGCTTCAATCGGCTTTTCGCCCAAGCGCATGTCGCTGATGCGCCCGCCCATCCTGGCCGCCGGGTCGCAGGTGTAGGCCAGGCCGCCCACGCGCACCATGTCGCCACCCTGCTGGTAATACGGGTCGGGGTTGAACAGGTTGTCGGCCACGTCTTCGAGGATCGTCTTGATCGTCTGCCCGCTCATTTCATTCACGGTGGCATAGGGGTAGGTGATGGCCAACTGATCCATCATCAATTCGCGCGTGATGGTGTCGCCCGGCAGCAGTGTGGTGCCCCAACGAAAGCCCGGTGAAAACGCGATCTCGGCGCCCTGCACCTCCATCAGCGCATCGCAGATCAACTGATCCCACGAGCCGTTGAAATTGCCGCGGCGAAAGAGCAGGCCATCGGTCACAGCGAGCTTGTCGGCCAACCTGGTTTCATAGGGCGCGCGCACCTTGGTGATGAGGGCGTCCATCTCGGGGTCGGCCTTGAGCTGGTTGGCAAAGATCGGCAACAGGCGGTAGCGATAGTCCACCACGCGGCCGCCCTTCACGTCGAAATCCATCAGGCCCAGGAACTTGCTGTTGCTGCCGGCGTTGGTGACGAGCGTCTTGCCGCCAGCCGTACTTCCCCCATTCGTGACCGGCACGGCCACCGGCACGCCATCGTGCGTGTGGCCGCCGAAGATGGCGTCGATGCCGCGCACGCGCGTGGCCATTTTCAGGTCGACATCCATGCCGTTGTGCGACAGAAGCACCACCACCTGCGCGCCCTTGGCACGCACTTCGTCAACCACCTTTTGCAGGTTCTCGTCCTGGATGCCGAAGCTCCAGTCAGCCACCAGGTAGCGCGGGTTGGCGATGGGCGTGTACGGGAAGGCCTGGCCGATGATGGCGCAGGCAACGCCGTTGATATTGCGCAGCGTGTAGGGCTTGAACACGGGGTCGCCGAAGTCGGCGGTCTTGATGTTCTGGGCCAGGAATTCGATGCGGCCGGCGAAGTCTTGCTCGACGATTTCCTTCACGCGCTGCATGCCATAGGTGAACTCCCAATGGCCGGTCATCACGTCCACACCGAGCAGCTTGGCGGCATCGACCATGTCTTGCGCGTTGCTCCACAACGCGGTGGCCGAGCCCTGCCAGGTGTCGCCGCCATCGAGCAGCAAGGCACCCGGCCGGCTGGCCTTGAGTTGCTTGACCAAAGTGGCCAGGTGCGCGAAGCCGCCGACACGGCCGTAGCGGCGCGCCGCCTGCTCGAAGTCGACCACGCTGTAGCCATGCGCCAGTGCGCTGCCGGGTCGCACGCCGGCATGCTTGAGCAGCGCATCGCCCACCAGATGCGGCAGTTGGCCCTGCATCGAGCCGACACCGAGGTTGACGCTGGGTTCGCGAAAGTAGATGGGCTTCAACTGCGCGTGGCAGTCGGTCATGTGCAGGAACGACACATTGCCGAAGGGCGCGATGTCATACAGGCCACGCTGCGCGGTGGCGGCGTCGGCATCGGCATGGCGGCCCAGGGCCATGCCGGCCACCGAGGCGGCGCCCAGGACCTGCACGAACTCGCGCTTCGAAAGATTCATGATTCCGCAATGAAGAATATGCTGTGGCAGTAACAGCCCGCGTCGCGGGCTGTTGCAATGGGTGCCCGCTTCGCGGGCTGTGGGCGGCCTACTGATTGACAGGAGACTTCGGGTCGAGCAACAGCGCCATCAGGTGCTTGAGCTGGGCTTCGTCGAGCATCTTGCCGTGGCCGAAACGCGGCATGCCCGAGCAGGCGTTGTAGGCCTTGGCGTTGTACAGCTTGCCCCAGGTGTATTCAACGATGGGCCTGGCCGCGGCGCTGGCCGGGTCGGCCACGCCGCGAATCTTGCCGTACTGGTACAGGCTGGGGCCGATGGTGCCGAACGAGATTTCGGCCTTGGCGAGCTGGTGGCAGTTGTAGCAATTGCCGCCGTTGGCGCTGGTGGCGGCTGAAGCGTCGCTCCAGGTCATGCCGCGGCCGTTTTGCGCCAGCTTTTCGCCTTCGCGCCAGTCGCCGATGAAGGCGCCATCAACGGGCATTTTCACCGTCGCCAGGTTGGCGGCTTCGATCGCCTTGCTGCGCGCCTCGGGCAGGTCTTTGCCTTGCGACGCCGAACATTCGGCGTTCGAGGCGTCTTGCTCCAAACGTTCCACCTTGGCAATGCCCTGGTCGCGGAACGAGGCCTTCATCATGTCGGCCATCAGCGCGTCGTAGTTGGGTGCGGGCGCGATGGCCGCACAGCCGGCAAGCACCCACAGCGCGGCGGCGATCAAACCGAGTTTCGTCCTGGTCATTTGCATCGCCCTTCAGCGTTTAAGCGCCGGTGCCACCGACAGCGCGCCCTGGGCGTTGACGCCCATGTAGGCCGACAGCGCGATCGTCACGTCTGACGCATAGCCGGGGAATGGAAAGCGCTGCTGGCGAAAGCAATCGGTGAGCCGGCGCTGCATGCCCCACATCTCGCCGCTGCTCACGCGGTAGGCGGGCCAGGCGGCGTAGCCGATGCCGTCGCCGGGGTTCTTGGTCAGTTCGGGCAGGTCTTGCATGCGGATGCGCTTGCCCGGCTCGCTGTGACACGACGCGCATGAAAAGTCGTACGGCCCGGCGCGGTAGAAGAAGGCACGCTTGCCGAGTTCAGCCATCTTGCGTTCTTCGGCATGGCCTTGCGGCAGGTTGAACTTCAGGCCACGCGACAGTGCCGAAATCCAGGCCACGAAGCCTTCGATGTTGGCTTGCTCGCCGCGGCCGAAGGGCGTGTTGGCGATCTCGGCGGCATTGAAGCCCTGCAAGGTTTCCATGCAGGTCAACAGGCGTGACTCCAGATCTTGCACCCGCTTGGTGTCAGGAAAGTAGCGCGGCAACTCGACGAAGGCGCCCTTCACCACGCCCGGCCCCTTGCCGAGATCGCAGCGTTCGAGCGAGGCGTTCTTCGGGCCACGCTTTTGCGCCCACAAGGCCTCGCCCCTGGCTTCGAACAATTCAGCGGGGTTGCCGTCTTCGAGCATCTTGCGGTACTCGGCGATGCCATCGGCGGCAGATTTGGTTTGCGCGCCGGCTGCCATGGACAGCAGCAGGGCACTCGCCAGCAGGATAGGTTTTTTCATGCGTTTGCGTCCGTGTGTGGCGTGGGCAGGTTCAGGAAACGACAGCCTCATCGGTGCGTTTCTCTCCCTTGTTGTCGACCCAGCTCACGCTGATCTTGTCGCCCGCCTTGGCGCCCTTGACCACGAACTGCATGAACGGGTTCTTCGACACCGCCGCGCCCCACTGCGCCGTCATCACCGTCTTGCCGTTGTGTTGCGCTGTCACGTCCTGGATGTGCCAGGCCGGAATGACCTTGCCGGCGGCATCTTTGCGCAGGCCGGTTTCCATTTCGTGGCTCATCAGCACACGCACAGTGGCCTTGTCGCCTGCAACTTGTGCGCGAATGCGCATCGGATCTGCCATGTTGATCTCCTTGAACTAACGTTTGATTTCAGCCGCCACAACCACCCAGCGTGACCTTCACTTCCTTCTGCGCAAACAGCACCTTGCCGTCGTTCATGATGGCCACGGCATAGACGTTCGACGACTGGCCCATCTTCACGCGCGTGGCGATGTTGGCGTCGATGGCGTCGGTGACGTCGAACATGGCGGCCAGCATCGCGGGGTTCTTTTCCACCAACAGCAGCAGGCGCTTCACGCCAGGCAACGTGCTGGCCGCACCGATGGGCACCACGGCGCCGTTCTCGGCGATGTCCGGGCCGGTGATGGACACGTCCTTGCTCTCGGCGGGGGTGCCGGCGCCCAGTGCCTTCATCAGCTCCGGCATGGTCTTGGCGGCAAAGGCAGCGGCGTTGTAGGCCGCGGCTTGCGCGTGCACCAGCCCGGGCGCAAGGCCCAAGGCAGCCAGCATCGCCGCGACCGTGGCCGAATGGGAAAGCATTTCTCGACGGGTTTGCATATCGATCTCCTGGATATGAATATCGTAATGTTTAACTGCGCGGCTCCGGAAACGGATGACGTCGTTTCCCCTGCCTGCCTACGGCTTGCTGATGTCTTGCGCCAGCCATTGCGCGATCGACCTGGCCTCGGCCTCGCTCAGTGCCTGCGCGGGCATTGGCATCGTGCCCCAGACGCCTGAGCCACCGGCCTTGATCTTGGCAGCGAGGTATTCCACCGCATCGGCACGGCCGGCGTGCTTCCTGGAGATGTCGCGCAAGCTGGGGCCAATCAGCTTGTTTTCCAGGCCGTGACAGGCCATGCAACCGTGCTTGCGTGTCAAGGACGTGGCCGCGGCGGCACCCGGCGCGGCCGCCTTGGCGCCAGCAGCAGCCGGTGCGGGCGCGGCGGTTGCGGCGGCTGGCAGCGTTGGCGTTGCCGTCTCCGGCCGGGTGGTGTCGGCGCCATGCTGCGCACCCACGGCGCGGTTTTGCTCGGCCAGGTTGCCGTGGGCGTCGCGCGCAAAGTCGGGCAGGAACGACGCCAGCCTGGTTGGCCCCGCGCAATCTTTCATGCAGGCCACCGCCTTCACGTCGGGCTTGCGTTGGCCGAAGCTGGCACCCGGCCACAGCGCATGATCGGTGGTGGTGCCATGGCGGTTGGGCAAGCGCTGTTGCACCTCGGCGATGTTCTGGTCGCTGAGCGTGAAGTCGCTGGGCAGCACATCGGCCATGTTGAGGATGTAGGCCGTGACGGCATAGACCTCTTCGACCGAGAGCGACTTCGGTTGCGCCCACGGCATCGCCCGGTTGATGTAGTCCCACAGCGTGGACAAACTGGACAGCTTCATCAGCGTGGTGCGACCCGGGTACGACGGGTCGTTCAGCCGCGCCACACGGCCCGTTTTGATGTCGGCCTGCGTCGTGCCGCCGACGATCGGGCTGAAGAACTCGTTGCTTTCGCCGAACACGCCGTGGCACGACGCGCACTTGCTTTCCCACACGACCATGCCCTTGGCCACCGAGCCGGCGCCCTTGGGCAGGCTTTTGAAGTCGGGCCGCACATCAATGTCCCAGGCCGCCACTTCCTTGGCCGTGGCCGCACGGCCCACACCGGGGTAGGCTGCGTGTGATGCCTGGGTCTGCGCAATCGCCGCGCCAGCCAGCAGCAGCAGGCAGACGCCAGCGACGTCACGCCAACTGAACATTCTTCACCTCGCCGCTGTCTTGCACGAGCCAGGTCTGGATAGCGTGGTTGTGATAGATCGAGCGCGAGCCGCGCACCGCGCGCAGTTGCTGGTAGCTCGGTTGCACATAGCCCGTGTCGTCGGTGGCGCGGCTTTGCACCAGGGTGGCCTTGCCGTCCCAGACCCAACCAATGTTGAAGCGCGTGAGGCATTTGCCCAGCACCGGGCTTTCCAGCCGCGCCGTGCGCCAGTTGCGCCCACCGTCGACCGACACATCCACGCGCTTGACCTTGCCGCGGCCCGACCAGGCCAGCCCGCTGATGTTGTAGAAGCCCTGGTCGAGCAGCACCTGGCCGCCCGAAGGCGTGGTGATCACGCTCTTGCATTCCTGTGTGCTGGTGTACTGGCGGTGCAGGCCGCCGGGCATCAGATCGAGGTAGTGCAGGGCTTCATCCTTGGTGCCATAGGGCTGGTCGCCCACTTCGATGCGGCGCAAATACTTGACCCAGCTCACCCCCTGCACGCCCGGCACCACCAGGCGCAGCGGGTAGCCCTGCTCGGGGCGCAGCATTTCGCCGTTCTGGCCATAGGCGACGATGACCTCGCCGCTTTCCACCAACTCCATGGGCACGGTGCGTGTCAACGAAGCGCCATCGGCGCCCTCGCCGAGCACGAAGCGCGCGCGCTTGTAATCGACCCCCGCCATGTCTAACAGCACCTTCAACGGCACGCCGGTGAATTCACTGCAACTCAGCATGCCATGGCTGTACTGGCAGGTTGGCACCGCCACGTTGCCCCACTCCATGCCGGTGTTGGCGCCGCATTCGATGAAGTGAAAGCGGCTCACTGAGGGCAGGCGCATCAGCTCGTCCATGGTGAAGACCATGGGGCGGCGCATGATCTTGGCGTCAGAGCCGTTAAGCATGAGACGGTGCCTGGACGGGTCGATGTCCCACCAGCCCTGGTGGTGGCGCTCGAAGTGCAGGCCGCTGGGTGTGACGATGCCGAACAGCGATTGCAACGGCGCGAACGACACCGAAGACTGCGTGGTCTGCGTCAACCCCGGGCTGCGCCGGCGCTGCACGTTGCCTTCGTACTGCGACGGCTTGCCATAGCCCAGCGTGGCCACGGGCTGGCCCAGGCCCAGGCTGTGTTCGGGCAGTTCGAGGATGTTGGCATCACCCCCAGACGCCGGCACGGGGTTGCCGGCAGCCCGGGCCAGCGGCGCAGTGGCAGTGGCGCTTGCGACACCCGCGGCGGCGAAGGCGCTGCGCAGGAAGTCGCGCCGGCCCTGCTTGCCTTCAGCAAAAACCTGGCGCACGCCGGCTGCGCTGATGAAGTTTTCCGGCGCTTTGAGCAAGCGCCCTGCGGTTGGGAACGCGGCGTTCACTGCGCCTCCTGATGAGGGCTGGCCAAGGTCACTGGTCGGCAAGCTACCCGCTGCTGAACCATTAATCCGTTTATCCATGTAAACGCATATTAGGTGACAAGGAATTTGCGGACATAAGTGCAAACCCTGGCGCCGTTCACGACCCGAACCGCCGGGCAGGGGCTGAGAACCGGCCATTGCATCGGCTG
>JAYUPO010000172.1:0-4333 GCA_043760085.1 Burkholderiales bacterium | reverse complement strand
GCGTGGAGCTGTTGAACGGAAAGCTCAGCATCTGGCCGTTGGGTGCGGTGTAGTAGCCGGCCACGGCGGGCACATAGGCCTTGGGGTCGAACTTCTGGCCGGCGTCGGCCATGACCTTGGCCACCGGCACGATGGCGCCCTTGCTGGCCATCATGGTGGCGGTGCCGACTTCAAACACCTGCAGGATGTGCGGCGCATTGCCCGAGCGAAACGCCGCGATCGCTGCCGTCATGGATTCGTCGTAGCTGCCCTTGAAGGTGGCCACCACCTTGTAGTCCTTCTGGCTGGCGTTGTATTCCTTGGCCAGGTCGTTCACCCACTCGCCCAGGGCGCCGCCCATGGAATGCCACCAGTGGATGTCGGTTTGTGCCCGGGCCGGCAGGCTGGCGAAGCTGGCCGCCAATGCAACGGCCAGGAACAGGGGTTTGGTCTTCATGGGTTCTCCAACACAAGCGGGTTGATCACGGGCACAGGCTGCACCCGTTCTGTGACATTGCCGTTTCTGTCATGGATGGCCCGGTGCAGGGAAGGGGGATTACCCTTCGCGGTGCGGGCTGACCACGGCTGCTGCCGGCGCCGTTGCGCAGGCGCTGCGTTAGCATCCGCGCCCTTTCCAGTGCCGGCCTTGCGCCTGTGCTGCGCCGTCACTCACGTCGTCATACACGCCGCCACGCGCAGCCGCCTTCCATGAACGCACCCCAAGTCCATCTGACCGCCGCCAGCGCTGCGGACGACGCCGACGCACGCGCGCCGCGCCTGCGCGAAATTCCCTACAACTACACCTCGCTGTCGGATCGCGAGATCGTCATCCGTTTGCTCGGCGAACGCGCCTGGGCCTTGCTTGACAAGTTGCGCGCCGAGCGCCGCACCGGCCGCTCGGCACGCATGTTGTACGAAGTGCTGGGCGACATCTGGGTGGTGCAGCGCAACCCGTATCTTGAAGATGACCTGCTCGACAACCCACGCCGGCGCGCGCAGTTGATCGAAGCCTTGCAGCACCGTCTGAGCGAAGTGCAGCGCCGCCGCCAGCCGCAAAGCGACGCGGCGCGCGACGATTGGGTGGGCGAATTGCTGACCTTGGCGACGCAGGCCGTCGCGGACTTTGCCGCGCAATTTCGCACCGTGTGGGATTTGCGCCAGCGCGCGCGCAAGGTGCTGGGCCGGCGCACCGCCAAAGACAACATCAAGTTCGATGCGTTGTCGCGCGTGAGCCATGTCACCGACGCCACCGACTGGCGCGTGGAATACCCTTTCGTGGTGCTCACGCCCGACAGCGAAGCCGAGATGGCCGGCCTGGTGGCCGCCTGCATTGAACTTGACTTGACCATCATCCCGCGCGGCGGCGGCACCGGCTACACCGGCGGGGCCATTCCGCTCACCTGGCGCAGCGCGGTCATCAACACCGAAAAGCTCGAAGCCATGAGCGAGGTGGAACTGATCAACCTGCCGGGCGTGGCGCAACCCGTGGCCACGGTGTACAGCGAAGCCGGCGTGGTAACGCAGCGCGTGGCCGACGCGGCTGAACGCGGCGGTTATGTCTTCGCGGTTGACCCCACGTCGGCCGAGGCCAGTTGCATCGGCGGCAACGTGGCCATGAACGCCGGCGGCAAGAAGGCGGTGCTGTGGGGCACGGCGTTGGACAACCTGGTGTCCTGGCGCATGGTCACGCCCGATGCCAAGTGGCTGGAAGTCACGCGCTTGAACCACAACCTGGGCAAGATTCATGATGCCGAATTGGCCAGCTTCGAACTGCGCTACTTCGATGCCACAGGCAAGCTGCTCGAACGCACCGAGCGGCTCGATATTCCCGGGCGCACGTTCAGAAAGGAAGGCCTGGGCAAGGACGTGACCGACAAGTTCCTGGCCGGCCTGCCGGGGGTGCAAAAAGAAGGCTGCGACGGCCTGATCACCAGCGCGCGTTGGGTGGTGCACCGCATGCCGGCGCATGTGCGCACCGTGTGCCTGGAGTTCTTCGGCCACCCGCGCGACTGCGTGCCGTCCATCGTTGAAATCAAGGACTTCATGTTTGCGCAGGCCAAGCTGCCGGGCGGCGCCATCCTGGCCGGCCTGGAGCATTTGGACGACCGCTACCTGAAGGCCGTGGGCTACGCCACCAAGAGCAAGCGCGCCACGGGCACGGCCTCGGGCCTGCCCAAGATGGTGCTGGTGGGCGACATCGTGGGCGACGACGCCGACGCCGTGGCGCGCGCCACCAGCGAAGTGGTGCGCCTGGCCAATGCGCGCTCGGGCGAAGGCTTCGTGGCCATCAGCCCCGAGGCGCGCAAGAAATTCTGGCTCGACCGCAAGCGTACCGCGGCCATCGCGCGCCACACCAACGCCTTCAAGATCAATGAAGACGTGGTGATCCCGCTGCCGCGCATGGGCGAATACACCGAAGGCATTGAGCGGTTAAACATTGAGTTGAGCCTGCGCAACAAGCTTGAACTGATCGCCGCGTTGCAGGCCTTCTTTGAACAGGGCAACCTGCCGCTGGGCCGCGCCGATGAAACCGGCCAGGTGCCCGGCGCCGAATTGCTGGAAGACCATGTGCAGCAGGCGCTGGCCTTGCTGGCGCAGGTGCGTTCGCAGTGGCAAGACTGGTTGCAGCGGCTCGATGAGCACGACGCCGCCAGCGGCCGCACGGTGTTTGCGCAATTGCAAGACCACACCTGGCGCGCGTCGTGGAAGGTGCAGTTGCTCAAGCCGCTGCAAGCCTTGTTTGCCGGAGCGGCCTTTGCGCCCATCCTGAGTGAATGCGTTCGCATCCACCAAGAAGTTTTGCGCGGCCGGGTGTGGGTGGCGCTGCACATGCATGCGGGCGACGGCAATGTGCACACCAACATACCGGTGAACAGCGACAACTACGCCATGCTGCAAACCGCGCACGAAACGGTGGCGCGCATCATGGCCCTGGCGCGGCGGCTCGACGGCGTGATATCAGGTGAGCACGGCATCGGCATCACCAAGCTTGAATTCCTGAGTGACGAAGAACTGGCCGGCTTTGCCGGCTACAAGCAGCGCATCGACCCCGAGGGCCGCTTCAACCGCGGCAAGCTGTTGCGCCATGCTGCCCCAGGCGAGCATGCGGCGGACCTGAGCCATGCCTACACACCCAGCTTCGGCCTGATGGGGCATGAGACGCTGATCATGCAGCAAAGCGACATCGGCGCCATCAGCGACAGCATCAAGGACTGCCTGCGCTGCGGCAAGTGCAAACCGGTGTGCGCCACCCATGTGCCACGCGCCAACTTGTTATACAGCCCGCGCAACAAAATCCTGGCCACCTCGTTGTTGGTGGAAGCCTTCTTGTACGAAGAGCAAACGCGGCGCGGTGTGAGCCTTCGCCACTGGCAAGAGTTTGAAGATGTGGCCGACCACTGCACGGTGTGCCACAAGTGCCTGAACCCGTGCCCGGTGAACATCGACTTCGGTGATGTCTCGATGGCCATGCGCAACCTGCTGCGCAAGATGGGGCAGAAAAGCATTCGCCCCGGCAACGCGGCGGCGATGTTCATGCTCAATGCCACCAGCCCGGGCACGATCAAGTTCGCGCGCGCCGCCATGGTCGGCCTGGGCTTCAAGGCGCAGCGTTTGGCGCACGATGTGTTGAAACTGGCTGCGCGCAAGCAAACCAAAGCGCCGCCGGCCAGTGTGGGCGCGGCGCCCATCAAAGAGCAAGTGATTCATTTCGTTAACAAGCAACTGCCCGGTGGCCTGCCCAAGAAGACCGCCCGCGCCTTGCTCGACATCGAAGACAAAGACTACGTGCCCATCATCCGCGACCCGGCGCGCACCACGGCCGAGGCGGAAGCGGTGTTCTACTTTCCGGGCTGTGGTTCGGAGCGCTTGTTCAGCCAGGTGGGCCTGGCCACCCAGGCCATGCTCTGGCATGCCGGCGTGCAGACCGTGCTGCCGCCGGGCTACCTGTGCTGCGGCTACCCACAGCGCGGCTCGGGCCAGTTCAGCAAGGCCGAAAAAGTCATCACCGACAACCGCGTGCTGTTCCACCGTGTGGCCAACACGCTGAACTACCTGGACATCAAGACCGTGGTGGTGAGCTGCGGCACCTGCTACGACCAACTGCAGGGCTACAAGTTCGAAGACATCTTCCCGGGCTGCCGCATCATCGACATCCACGAATATCTGCTGGAAAAAGGCATCACCCTGGCGCAGGCCGGATCGGCTCAGGGCTACCTCTACCACGACCCCTGCCACAGCCCGCTGAAACAACAGGCGCCGATGAAGACGGTGACCGCGCTGCTGGGCGCGAACGTTCTGGAGAGCAAGCGCTGTTGCGGCGAAAGTGGCACGCTCGGCGTGACCCGGCCCGACA
>JAYUPO010000171.1:0-11701 GCA_043760085.1 Burkholderiales bacterium | reverse complement strand
CCCAGAGATGCGGGTTGGGCCCGGTGTCGCCGGTGTAGACCCAGGCGCCCTGTGCCGAATGCACCGCATAGCCCACGGCAGGCACGGTGTGCAGGGCCGGCAGGACCTCGATGCGGCGCAGGCCGAGCTGCAGAACCTGGCCCACGGCGATGGGCGAGAAGGCGAGCACCGGGTGATCTGGGTGCGGCAGCTTGCTGAAGTCGGGCCAGATGATGCCGTTGAAGACATGGCTGCGCAGGGCTTGCAATGTGGCCGGCAGGGCGTGCACCTGAATCGGCGGGCGCTGCTGCGCGCTGCGCAGGCGCGTCACGCTGTCGGCCAGCAGGCCGATGGCCAGCACGTGATCGAGGTGCGAGTGGCTGATCAACACATGGTCAATGGCGGCCAGCTCGGCCAGGGTGAGGTCGCCCACGCCGGTGCCGGCGTCGATGAGCACGTCATCATCGAGCAGGAACGACGTTGTGCGGTTGCCCTGGGCGATGGAGCCTGAGCAACCCAGTACACGAATTTGCATGAGGCGTGGGCACAAGCGGTGGTTCGGACGCCTGACCCGATGCGATGCACGGTGTTCAGGGGTGGCCTGGAGAGTTTGTCACCCTCAGGTGGCCGGCATGGTGCCCGCGGCGACCGCCTTGCACAAGGTGTTTAGTGGGCAAATCCAGTGACAGCACCAGCCTGAGGCGTTGCGCCGTGACGGTGGTCACACGGCCTGACCCAAGGCACCACGTGCCGCCGCTGGTTCAGGTTTGCACAAACTGCATCTGCGTGCCGGCCAGGTCGATCACATCGCCGTGATGCAGGGGCACGGAGTCGCTCACCAGAGGCGTGCCGTTCACGCTGGGGCGCGAGCTGCCTTCGACATGGGCAAACACATAGCCACTGGGCCGCTTGGTGATGGAAGCCACCTGCACGCCGGGTTTGCCCACCGTGGTGACCACCTTGGTCAGCGCCACTTCACGCCCGGCGGCCGCGCCGGTGAGCACCTTGATCGAGGCCACCTGCACCGCCGGCCCTGCCGACGCCGCCGGTGCGGCCATCGCGCCCTGGCGCATGATCATGGTCTTCTCGTAGGCACCGTCTTCGACCAGGTACTTGATCTTGTACTTGCCGATCTCGACAGTGTCGTTGTGCGCGAGCAGTTGCTTCTTGATCGCCTTGCCGTTGATGTAGGTGCCGTTGGTGCTGTTCAGGTCTTCGATGAAGACATCGTTGCCCGCCATTTGCAGCACCGCGTGCTCACCGCTCACCGCCAGGTTGTCGATGACGATGTCGTTGTAAGGGCGCCGGCCCAGCGTGGTCTTGTCCTTGGTGATCTGCACTTCCTTGATGACCACACCATCGAGCGAAACGACCAGCTTTCCCATGCCGAACCTCTAGATTGCCGTGATAGGCCGTTGCCTGAAGCTGGCGTGCAGACCAGTCATCGCTCAACGGCGAAACGGCCACCAGGACCGTGGGTAGGAGTGCGCACCGCCGCCGGAGCGCACCAGAATCACCGAGATATTATCCTTTCCACCCGCGTCGTTGGCAGCATCCACCAACGCCGCGGCGGTCTCGGGCAACGAGTCGTGCATCTGCAACAACTGCTGGATGCTCGCGTCGGCAAGCATGTCGGACAAACCGTCCGAGCACAGCAGCACCAGGTCGCCCTGCAACATGTCGTGCACGTTCGCATCGAGCAGCACGGTGTCTTCCACCCCCACCGCGCGCGTGACCAGGTTCTTGTTCGACGAGAACGCCGCCTGTTCCGGCGTGATGAGCCCGGCGTCAAGCTGCTCTTGCAACAGCGAGTGGTCGCGCGTGATCTGCGCCAGGCGCCCGGCACGCAGCCGGTACACGCGCGAATCACCGACATGGCCCACGATCATGCGCCCGGCGCGAAACACCACCACCGCCAGCGTGGTGCCCATGCCGGCGTAATGCGGGTTGGAGTTGGCAGCGTTGAAGATCGCGCGGTTGGCGTTTTCAACGCAGATCTCCATGGCGCGCTTGACTTCGGCGTCGGTGGCCTGGGCGCTGGCCTCGCGCAGCCAGCGGCCGAGCTCAGCGCGGATGAATGAGGTGGCCATGTTGCTGGCCACTTCGCCGGCGTTATAACCGCCCATTCCATCGGCCAAGACAGCCAGCGAACACGCCAAGTCAAGCGCGGTCGAGTCCTCGTTGTTGGTGCGCGAGCGACCGGTGTCGACCAGGTCGAAGAACTCGAACGTCATGGGTGGTGGGGCAGGATGGGGTGCGCGGCAATGCAAAGCGCATTGTGCCTCGCAGGGCCCGCGCCATGACCCTAAGCGCCGGCCGGCGCCAGAGTTGCGCGCACCTGGGCCAGCGCCGCGGCCAGTTCGTGGCCGCTTTGCTGGCGTAGCGCGGGCTGCTTGCTCAAGGTGCGCGCCACCACCGCGGCCAACGCGGCCGGCAGGTCGGGGCGGCACAGGCGCAGATCCGGCGCAGGTTCGCTGGCCACCTGGCGCAGCAGATCGCCCATCGATGGGCTGTCGTGCGGCAGCCGCCCGGTGAGCAGCTGGAACAACACGACGCCCAATGAATACAGGTCGCCCCGCGCATCGGGTGGCGCACCGGCCATTTGCTCCGGGGCCATGTACACCGGGCTGCCCAGCACCACGCTCGTGCGGGTACGCGTTGCGTCGGCGTCGCCGGCCAGGCCGAAGTCGGTGAGTTTGACCCGGCCTTGGGGCAGGTCGACCATGATGTTGGCGGGCTTCACATCACGATGCACGACTCCGCGTTCGTGAGCATGGGCCAAGGCCAATGAAATGCGCTCAACAATGCCCAGGCACAGCGCCTCGGGCAACAGACGTGCCGGACGGGTGTAGCGGCCGAGTTCGCAGCCCGATAGCAGCTCCATGGCCAGCCACAACATGCCGTCCTGCTCGCCACCTTCATAGACCTGGGCGATGGCGTCATGGGTGAGTTGGCGCGCCGCCGCCGCGCCCTGCAAGAAGCGCTCACAGGCCAGGGCGCTTTCGTTGCCCGTCAGGCCGGACGCCATGGCCACGATCTTCAATGCCACTGCCCGTTGGATGACATCGTCAACCGCCAGGAACACACGGCCTGCCGTGCCTTGGCCGATCAGCCGCACGATGCGATAACGGCCCAGGCATTGGCCCGCGGCCAGAAAATCGCCATCGTGAGCAGGCGACATCAGGTTTGACGTCGGCGCTACGCAGGTGCCGGCCAGGCGCTATCAAGCCTGCGTTGCCGCCCTGGCTCGGCGCCCGCCTAGCCAGCCCAACAGCAAGACGATGGCCGCGCCAATGGCCCCGGCCAGCAGGGCTCGCCACCCCGGCTGCACGCCAAAGCGTTCCACCACGACAGGGTCAGACACCGCCATCGTGCCGGCAATCCAGCCCAGCAACATGGCCCCCAAAGTGATGATCATCGGGAAGCGATCCATCAACTTGATGACCAGCTGGCTGCCCCACACGATGATCGGAATCGAAACCAGCAGCCCGAAAATCACCAGCGGCATCTTGTGGTCGCCGCCCGCGCCCTCGGCGGCGCCGGCAATGGCAATCACGTTGTCCACGCTCATGACCAGGTCGGCCACGATCACCGTTTTGACGGCCGCCCACAGCTTGTCAGAGGCCTGGATGTCGCCATGGCCGCCTTCGTCAGGAACCATCAACTTGACGCCGATCCACACCAGCAAGGCGGCGCCGACCAGTTTCAGGAAGGGAACGGCCAGCAAAGTGAGCGCGAAGAAGATCAGGATCACGCGCAACACGATGGCACCCGCCGTGCCCCAGAGGATGCCCTGCGTGCGTTGGGCATCCGGCAATTTGCGGCACGCCAGCGCAATGACCACCGCGTTGTCGCCACCCAGCAGAATGTCGATCATGATGATTTGGCCAACTGCTATCCAGAATTCGGCACTCATGAACTGATCCATCGGGCGATTCTCTCGAGCTTGACGTTGCGGGGCTGGGCAGTGTAGGTCGATGCCCCGGGTATGACGACTTGTGGCAAGTACAGATGCGCTGACGCGCGAGGCTTGATCCACTCAGGGCAAGCAGGGGAAGGAGCCTCCGGCGCGGCCAGTGCCCGAGGCACGCCGCCCTCGGGTCAGAGCAGGTTCTTGAGCAGCCTCGCCATTTCCGACGGGTTGCGGGTGACGGTGAAGCCGCACTCTTCCATGATGGCCAGCTTGGCTTCGGCGGTGTCGGCCCCGCCCGAAATGAGCGCGCCGGCGTGACCCATGCGTTTGCCCGCGGGCGCCGTGACGCCGGCAATGAAGCCGACGATGGGCTTGCGCATGTTGGCCTTGCACCAGCGTGCGGCATCGGCTTCGTCCGGGCCGCCGATTTCGCCGATCATGATCACCGCATCGGTGTCAGGGTCGGCGTTGAAGGCCTGCATCACATCGATGTGCTTCAGCCCGTTGATCGGGTCGCCGCCAATGCCCACTGCGCTGCTTTGCCCCAGGCCGAGCTCAGTGAGCTGGGCCACGGCTTCATAGGTGAGCGTGCCCGAACGGCTGACCACGCCGATGCGGCCCTTGCGGTGGATGTGGCCGGGCATGATGCCGATCTTGATTTCATCAGGCGTGATCAAGCCCGGGCAGTTGGGGCCCAGCAGCAGGGTCTTCTTGCCGCCCTGCGCTTCCTTTTGCGCCATGCGGTTCTTCACCATCAGCATGTCCTTGACCGGAATGCCCTCGGTGATGCAGATGACCAGGTCGAGCTCGGCCTGCACCGCCTCCCAGATGGCGTCGGCCGCGCCGGCCGGCGGCACATAGATCACGCTGACGGTGGCGCCGGTTTGGCCGGCAGCTTCTTTCACGCTGGCAAAGATCGGAATGCCTTCAAGGCTTTCGCCGGCCTTCTTCGGGTTCACGCCGGCCACGAAGCAGGCCTTGCCATTGGCATAGGCCTGGCAGCCTTTGGTGTGGAACTGCCCGGTCTTGCCGGTGATGCCTTGCGTGATGACGCGGGTGTCTTTATTGATGAAGATGGACATGGCGTCGCTCCCTTTTAGTTGACTGCAGCGACGATTCGCGTGGCGGCTTCTGCCATGGTGTCGGCCGCGATGATGGGCAGGCCGCTGTCGGCCAGCAACTTCTTGCCAATCTCTTCGTTCGTGCCCTTCATGCGCACCACCAGTGGCACTGTGAGATTGACCGCCTTGCACGCCGCGATCACGCCTTCGGCGATGGTGTCGCAGCGCATGATGCCGCCGAAGATGTTGACCAGGATGCCCTTGACTCGCGGGTTGGCCAGCATGATCTTGAACGCCTCAGTCACCTTTTCGGCCGTGGCGCCACCGCCGACATCAAGAAAGTTGGCGGGCTCGCCGCCAAACAGCTTGATGGTGTCCATGGTGGCCATGGCCAGACCGGCGCCGTTGACCAGGCAGCCGATGTTGCCATTGAGGCTGATGTAGCTCAGGTCGAACTTGCTGGCTTCCACTTCCAGCGCGTCTTCTTCATCGAGATCGCGATAGGTCACAACCTCAGGCTGGCGGAACAACGCGTTGGCGTCGAAATTGAACTTCGCATCCAGCGCCTTGACGTTGCCGTTGCCTTCCAGGATGAGCGGGTTGATCTCGGCCAGGCTGGCGTCGGTGTCCATGTAGCAGGTGTACAGCTTCTTCAGCACGTCCACCGCCTTGGCCTGCGACACATCGGGCAGGCCGATGCCGCGCGCCAGGGTCAGTGCCTGCTCGTCGCTCAGGCCCAGCAGCGGGTCGATGAAGACCTTGATGATCTTTTCGGGCGTGGCGTGGGCCACCGCCTCGATGTCCATGCCGCCTTCGGAGCTGGCCATCATCACCACCTTCTGCGTGGCGCGGTCGGTCAGAGCGGCCACGTAGTACTCGTGCTGGATGTCCGCGCCCTCCTCGACCAGCAGGCGGCGCACCGTTTGCCCCTCGGGGCCGGTCTGGTGCGTCTTGAGCTGCATGCCCAGAATCTGCCCGGCGTGTTGTTCAACCTCGGCCAAGTTGCGCGCCAGCTTCACGCCGCCGCCCTTGCCGCGCCCACCAGCGTGGATTTGCGCCTTGACGACCCAGACCGCGCCGCCCAATTTTTGCGCGGCTTCCACCGCTTCACGCACGGTGAACGCCGGGTAGCCTCGGGGCACAGACACGCCAAACCGGCGCAGGATTTCCTTGCCTTGGTATTCGTGGATTTTCATGAGGCTGGGTCTTGGAGGGAGTGGGTGGCAACTCCGGGCGCCATGTGAACGATGCCCGCCCCACCGGCGGCCACCCAACACGCAGCGCGGCGGGCAAACCCGGCGATGTTAAGGGCCGCGACATTGCGGCCGGCTGACAACGCCTTGGCGGCGCGCGGCGACACGCTGGCCAGCAGTGTGCAGCTACCGCTCAGCGCTGGGAATCAGCACGACTCAGCGCCGCCCTCGCCTGCCAATACCTTGCGAATCACGTCCATGCTGAAACCGCGTGCGGCCAAGAAGCGCATCTGTTTGGCGCGGCCACCGGCGTCTGCGGCAGGCGATCGGAACTTGCGTGCCCACACCGCCTGGGCGCGCTGAAGTTCAGATGCGGCGAGCAAGTGCTTGTCTGGCGCACCGAGCACCAGCTTGTGCTGCGCCAACTCGCCTTCAATGCGCCGGTTGCCGTAGCGCTGTGCGCGGGCGCGAATGCGGCTTTCGATGAAGCGTGCCTCGCTGAGCAGGCCCTTTTCGGCCAAGGCGTCGAGCAAGGCGTCTACTTCGCGGGCGTGCTGGCTGGGGTCCTGCGCGTCGCATTCGGCGGCCGGCTTATCGTCGAAGCCTGGCTCGCCCGCGTTGGGCGACTTGGCCTGCGCCGCCGCGGCGCCCGCGGCCAGTCGCGCCGCCTGCCACAACAACTTGCGCCGCAGCTCGGTGCGGCTGTGTTCACGCTGGGCCAGCCACTTCAACGCGCTGGCCTGGAGGGTGGCGGTGGACACGCGGCCGCCGCGAAAGAAGCTCAAACGGGATCTGAGCCTCAGGCCGCGGCGTCTTCACCGCGCACCGGCACGCCGTTGGCCTGGCGCACCCGGTTCTCAATTTCCAGTGCCAGGGTCGCGTTTTCGCGCAAGAACTCGCGCGCGTTGTCTTTGCCCTGGCCAATTTTTTCGCCCTTGTAGGCATACCAGGAGCCGGACTTTTCAACCACTTCGGCGGCCACGCCCAAGTCGACCAGTTCGCCTTCGCGGCTGATGCCTTCGCCATAGAGGATGTCGAACTCGGCGGTCTTGAACGGCGGCGCCACCTTGTTCTTCACGATCTTGCACTTGGTTTCGCTGCCGATGACTTCGTCGCCCTTCTTGATGCTGCCAGTGCGGCGAATGTCGATGCGCACCGAGGCGTAGAACTTCAACGCGTTGCCGCCGGTGGTGGTTTCGGGGTTGCCGAACATCACGCCGATCTTCATGCGGATTTGGTTGATGAAGATGACCATGGTGTTGGTCTTGTTGATGGTGGCCGTGAGCTTGCGCAGCGCCTGGCTCATCAGCCGGGCATGCAAGCCGGGCAGCGAGTCGCCCATTTCGCCTTCGAGCTCGGCCTTGGGCGTGAGCGCGGCGACGGAATCAATCACGATCAGGTCAACCGAGCCCGAGCGCACCAGGGCATCAACGATTTCGAGCGCCTGTTCACCGGTGTCGGGCTGGCTGATCAGCAGCTCTTGCAGATTGACACCGAGCTTTTGCGCGTACTGCGCATCGAGTGCGTGCTCGGCGTCGATGAAGGCACATACGCCGGCCAGCTTTTGCATTTCGGCAATGACCTGCAAGGTGAGCGTGGTCTTGCCCGAGGATTCCGGGCCGTAGATTTCAATCACCCGCCCGCGCGGCAGGCCGCCCACACCCAGGGCGATGTCCAGGCCCAGCGAGCCGGTGGAAACCACCTGGATGTCGGGCGCCACTTCGCCGTCGCCCAGGCGCATGATGGAGCCCTTACCAAACTGCTTTTCGATTTGCGCCAACGCGGCTTGCAGGGCCTTGGCTTTTTCGGTGTTCAGGGCTTTCACGGGTGCGTCCATGTGGGTCTCCAGTTTTGGCGCATTATCACCAAAGCTGGATGTTTGTACAGTCTTTTCTGCGCCCGCAGATTCGCTGTGGGCGGCCCTAGTATCAGCTGCCTGCCTGGCGGCGGCGAAGGAGAAACCGATGCGCATTCTGATCGCCGAGGACGACCAGATTCTGGCCGACGGCTTGCTGCGTTCCTTGCGCGCCGGGGGCTACGCGTGCGACCAGGTCAGCAGCGGCAGCGAGGCCGACGCCGCGTTGGCCGATCATGAATTCGACTGCGTCATCCTCGACCTGGGCTTGCCCAAGGTGCATGGGCTGGAAGTGCTGCGCCGGCTGCGCGCGCGCGGCTCGTCGGTGCCGGTGCTCATCCTGACCGCGGCCGACAGCGTGGAGCAGCGCGTCAAGGGGCTCGACCTGGGCGCCGACGACTACATGGCCAAGCCGTTCTCGCTGCAGGAGCTTGAAGCACGAGTGCGTGCGCTCACGCGCCGCGGCCTGGGCAGCGCGGCCACCATCATCAAGCATGGGCCGCTGAGCTTCGATGCCACCGGGCGCGTGGCCTACATCAACGAGCAGATGGTGGAGCTTTCGGCGCGCGAGATCTCGCTGCTTGAAGTGCTGCTGCAGCGTGCCGGCCGGCTGGTGAGCAAAGACCAGTTGGTCGAACGCCTGTGTGAATGGGGCGAGGAAGTCAGCAACAACGCCATCGAGGTCTACATCCACCGCCTGCGCAAGAAGATCGAACAAGGGCCGATCCGCATCGCCACCGTGCGTGGCCTGGGCTATTGCCTGGAAAAGATCGCCGCGTGAGCCCGCCCCGGGCTGCCGCTGTCTGCCTGCGATGGCGGTGACGCTCGCCCCGGTGCACGAGGCGCGCTCGCTGTTCGGCGAGATTCTCGACTGGATGCTCGCGCCGCTGCTGGTGCTGTGGCCGATGAGCATCTTCCTGACGTATGTGGTGGCGCAGAACATCGCCCACCAGCCGCATGACCGGCAGATGGCCGACGTGGTGCGAGCCATTGCCAGGCAGATCAGCCTGAAGCCCGGTGGTGCGCAGCCCGAGGTGCGCGCCAGCCTGCGCCTGCCCGAGGTGGCCAAGGAATTCCTGCGCGCCGACGACGTCGACCAGGTCTACTTTCAGGTGCTGGGCTCGCGCGGTGAGTTCCTCAGCGGCGACGCCGACCTGCCGGTGCCAGAAGAGCTGAGTGCCCTGGCCGGCGAGGTGGCGTTTCGCAATGACACCGTGCATGGCGAGCCGGCCCGTGTGGCCATGCTGTGGCTGGCCGACCCGGCGCAGCCGCAACGCCGCGCGGCCCTGGTGCAACTGGCCGAGACGCTGAAAAAGCGCTCGGAGTTGGCCAACGAAATCATCAAGGGCGTGATCCTGCCGCAGTTCATCATCCTGCCGCTGGCGGTGGCGCTGGTGTGGTTTGCCCTGGCCCGCGGCATCCGCCCGCTGAACGAAGTGCAAGCGCGCATTCGCCAGCGCGAGAGCGGCGACCTGAGCCCGATCGACGAGCACGATGTGCCCGACGAGATCGGCCCGCTGGTGCGCGCCATCAACGACCTGCTGGCCCGGCTGGACCAGACCATGGGCCAGCAAAAACACTTTTTGGCTGATGCCGCGCACCAGCTCAAAACGCCGCTGGCCGGTTTGCGCACCCAGGCCGAGCTGGCGTTGCGCGAGATCGACGCCGGCAGCGCCGACCCGCACGCGCTGAAGCGTTCGCTGGCGCAAATTGCGCTGGCCAGCGAACGCGCGGCGCACATGGTCAACCAGTTGCTGGCCATGGCGCGCGCCGAAGACCGCGAGCAAGCCTTGAGCAAGACCGACTTCGACTTGGCCGAGGTGGTGAAAGAGGCGGTGCGCGACTTCGTGCCCAAGGCCATGGACAAGCGCATCGACCTGGGCTACGAAGGCCCGGCAACGGCCCAGCCGGTGTTGATTCATGGCCTGCCGGTGCTGATGCGCGAAATGGTGCGCAACCTGGTCGACAACGCCTTGCAGTACACGCCGACCGGGGGCACGGTCACCGCACGCATCACCGCCGACCCATTCGGCCAGGTGGTGGTGTTGCAGGTGGAGGACAACGGCCCGGGCATCGCCGTGGCCGAGCGCGAGCTGGTGTTCCAGCCCTTTTACCGCGCCCTGGGAACCTTGGTCGATGGCAGCGGCCTGGGCCTGGCCATCGTGCGCGAAGTCGCCATGCACCATGGCGCGCAAGTGAGCATCGAATACACGCACGACCGGCCCGCCGCCGGGGGCGGCCTGGGCGCGCTGATCACGGTGCGCATTCCCTTGCGCGGGGCAAACGACTCAACGTCGGGGGCGGATCCAACGCCACAGCGCTGAGTCGTCGGCGTTGGCCAGGCCGGCGGCGCAAGCCTGTGCGAACACCTGCTGCGCCAGGCTGCCCAGCGTCGGCGAATAACCGCTGGCTGCAGCGGCCTGCATCGCCAAGGTCGAATCCTTGGCCAGCAGGCTCATCTGCGCGCGCGGCTCTCGATCACCCGCCAACGCGCGGCGCAAGCGGTCACTGGCGATCCAGCTCTGCGCGCTGGACTGCTCCATCACGCCCAGGGTGGTGGCCGCGTCCAGCCCGAGGTGTTCGGCCAAGGCCAGCGCCTGGGCGGCGCCGGCCAGGTTGATCGCCGCCAGCAGGTTGTTCACCAACTTGGTCTTGGCGCCGTCACCGGGCTGGGTGCCGATGCGAAAGACCTGGCTTGACAGATCGTTCAACAGGCCTTGCCAGCGGCTGAAGGCAGCGTCGGCGCAGGCCACCATCAGGCTCATGCTGCCGGCGCGGGCGCGCGCCGGGCCGCCGGACATGGGGGCGTCGATCGCGTCCAGCCCCTGTGCGCCCAGGCGCGCGGCCAGGGCCTGCACGCTGCCTGGGGCGATGGTGGGGCACAGGAACACCGCGGCGCCGGCGGGCAGCGACGCTGCGGCTTGGCCGGGGCCGAACAGCACGGCATCGGCTTGCGCGGCGTCGACCACGGCCACGATCAGTGCCTCGCACTGCGCCGCCACTTCGCTGGCGCTGTCGCACGGGGTCAGGCCACTGTCGAGCGCCAGCGTCATGCGCGCGGGGTCGATGTCAAACACGCGAACGCGATGGCCGCGCTCGTGCAGGCGCAGCGCCACGGCCAGGCCCATCAGGCCGATGCCCACCACGCCCACGGTCAACGCCGGCCCCGCCGACACGGGCTCTGCATTAACGTTTGGCATCAGCTTTGCATTAGCCTGCGGCATCAGCTTTGCATCAGCCTGCGGCATCAACTCTGCATCAGCCTGCGGCTTTTGGCCACCGACATCAGGATGCCCAGCCCCAGGCCGAGCGTGACCATCGCCGTGCCGCCGTAGCTGATGAACGGCAGCGGCACGCCCACCACCGGCAAGATGCCGCTAACCATGCCCATGTTGACGAAGGCATAGGTGAAAAAACTCAGCGTGATCGAACCGGCCAGCAAGCGCGTGAACACGGTGGGCGCCTCGGCGGCGATCCACAAGCCGCGCAAGAGGAGGAAGGTGAACGAGCCCAGCAGCAGCGCCACGCCGACCAGACCGAACTCTTCGCTGAACGCGGCGAAGATGAAATCGGTGGTGCGCTCGGGAATGAACTCGAGGTGGGTCTGCGTGCCGTTCATGAAGCCCTTGCCCCACAGCCCGCCCGAGCCGATGGCGATCATGCCCTGGATGATGTGAAAACCCTTGCCCAGCGGGTCGGC
>JAYUPO010000170.1:0-1798 GCA_043760085.1 Burkholderiales bacterium | reverse complement strand
CTTGCAACGGCCGGTTCAGCGCAAACAGGTTGGCGCCGGCCAGCGGCGTGCTTTGGTTGGTGACTTCATGGGTGGCTGTCATGCGGCCTCCACAACATCTGCAAATGGGGAATCGTGTCTTCGATGTACACCTCGCCTTGCGCCACGAAGCCGTGCTTGGCATAGTAACGATCCAGATGAGCCTGCGCACTGATGCGCACGGCCCGCCCGGGCCACACCTGCGCGGCGCGGCGCAGGCCCTCGGCGATCAAGCCATGGCCCTGGCCGGTGCCGCGGATTTCCGGCGCGGTGATGACCCGGCCAATGGAAGGTTCAGCAAACTTTACGCCCGCATCGACAACGCGCAAATAGGCTTGCAGCACGCCTTGTTGACTCCGGCCAAGAAGATGCCAACTTTGCTGGTCGGCGCCGTCGGCATCGACATACGGGCCTTGCTCCAGGATGAACACCCGCGCGCGCAGGGCCAGCGCGTCGTAGAGGTTGTCAACGCCCAGGTCGGCAAAGCGCAGGAACGCCCAGGTCAGCATCAGCGCAACGCTCAGCCGTCAGATCAGCTTGACCAACTGCTTGCCGAAGTTCTTGCCGGCGAGCAAACCGATGAAGGCCGCGGGTGCGCTTTCAAGCCCTTGCGCGACCGATTCGCGGTATTTCATCTTGCTGCCGGCCACGAGCTGGCCCAGTTCGGCCAATGCTTCAGGCCAGACGTTCATGTGCTCGCTGACGATGAAGCCCTGCACCAGCATGCGGTTGGTGAGAATGAGCTGTGGCGTGCGCAGCGGAATCGGCACGCCGTTGTAGCCACTGATCATGCCGCACACGGCCACGCGGGCGAAGGCGTTGGCGCTCATCAACGCGGCATCCAGGCCCAGGCCGCCGACGTTTTCAAACACGCCGTCAATGCCTTGCGGGCAGGCCTCGCGCACCGCGGCGTTGAAGGTCTTGCCGTCGGCCAGGGTGCGGTGGTCGATGCACATATCAAAGCCGAATTCCTCGACCACCACCTTGCACTTGGCCGCGCCGCCGGCAATGCCCACCACGCGGCAGCCCTTGGCCTTGGCCAGTTGCCCCACGGTGGCGCCCACGGCGCCGCTTGCGGCACTGACCAGCACGGTTTGCCCGGCCTGCGGCGCGATGATCTTGTTCAGGCCGTACCAGGCGGTCACACCCGGCATGCCCACCACGCCCAGGTACGCACTCAACGGCACGCCGCTGGTGCTCACCTTGCGCAGCATGCCGGGCTGGCCGGCATTGACCACCGAATACTGCTGCCAGCCACCCATGCCGACCACCTTGTCGCCCTCGGCAAACTGGGCGTGGCGTGACGCCACCACTTCGCCCACCGTGCCACCGCCCATGACCTGACCCAGGGCCTGCGGCACGGCGTAGCTTTTGCTGTCGTTCATGCGCCCGCGCATGTAGGGGTCCAGGCTCATGAAGTGGTGGCGCACCAGCACCTGGCCATCTTCCAGTTCGGGCACGTCGGCCTGAACCAGCGCAAAGTTGTTGCTGCTGGCCTCGGCCACGGGGCGCGAGATGAGGTGGATTTGCTGGTTGGTGAGGGTCATGATGGAACTTCCGCTGAAGGGGTGGGTTTGGCCGCGCTGGCGCGGAACTTGAAGGTGCCGGTGGCCATGGCGAGCAGCTCACCTTGATCGTTAAACACTTCAGCCTGGCAGAACATGAACGAGCGCGTGGCCTGCAAGCGCTTGCCGCGGCAGACCACGCGGCCGGTGGCCGGGCGCATGAAGCTGGTTTTCATTTCGATGGTGACCATGCCGCGCCGGTCGCCCGCTTCGCC
>JAYUPO010000169.1:0-4337 GCA_043760085.1 Burkholderiales bacterium | reverse complement strand
CGCGGTCAGCAGCGGCGGCAGGCCCAGCGTCAGGTCGGGGTCGAGGATGGCGACCTTGGGCAACAGGTGCCAACTGTGAAAGCCCAGCTTGCGGCCGTCAGCCACGATCAGGATCGCCCCGCGCGCCACCTCGCTGCCCGTGCCGGCGGTGGTGGGCACGGCAATCAGCGGCACGGCGGCGGCGGTGATGCGATCACTGCCGCCTTCGATGGTGGCGGAGGTCTTCAATTCACCCGGGTGCGCCGCCAGGATGGCCACGCCCTTGGCCAGGTCGATGCTGGAGCCGCCGCCCACGGCCACCAGGCCATCGCAGGCCTGCGCGCGGAACAGCTCGGTGGCATTGCGCACCGCGGCTTCGGTGGGGTTTGAAGGCGTGCCATCGAACACCACATGGGGCAACTCGGCCAGCGCGGCCAGCACCGGCGCCAACACGCCGGCTGCGCGCACACCGCGATCGGTGACGATCATCGGTTTGCGCAAGCCGTGGCGCGCGCACTCGCCGGCCAGGCAGCGCAGCGCGCCGGGTTCGATCTCAATTTGCGTGACGTGGAAGATGCGGCTCATCAGGAAACCTCCGTGCTGCGCACTGCGGTATTTGCCTTGGGGCGGCCCGGCGGGCTCATGGTCAGGCTCGGTCTGCGGGGCCGAAAGTATCCGTCAGCCACCCCACCGTTTCGCTGACGGCTGGTCAGACCGGATCGAACACCTCGACATGGCGCTCGCCCTGGAGCCAGGCGGCACTGGCGGGCGCCGCCGCTGCCAGGACGCGGGCTTGCAGCGCAGCGCCCAGCCCGCCGGCGCAGGTGTAGGTTTCCATCACCGTGCGCTGCGCGCCGTTTTCATCGGCACGGATTAACAGGTTGGTGCACAGGCCAGGTTCGCTGCGCTGAAGGTCTGATTGCGCCTGGCGCGTGACGGCCAAGGCTTGTGGCAAATCGGCGGCGGCGCAGCGCCAATACACGTACACGCAGCGCTGGGCGGTCTCAGGCAAGTGTGACCCTGCCACCCTGGTGGCGCTCATTCGCCAATGGCCGGCAAGGCGTAGGGCAGGGTGCCCAGCGTGAGCCCGGGGCCCTGCGGCCCGCCCAGGTGCAGCGTGCCACCGGCCAGCGCTTCGGTCTTCAATTCCACCAGCGCACACGCGCCGCGGCCAGGCAGGGCGGCGGCCAGCACCACATGGCCAGCGGGCTGGCCCGGGTCTGCGCTGCTGAACACCTCCTGGCCAGGTTGCCCCGCGTCGTCGCCATACAGCAATTGCGCGCGCCGCTTGATGCTGCCGCGGTACTGGCTGCGTGCCACGATTTCCTGGCCCGGGTAGCAGCCCTTCTGGAAGTTCACGCCGCCCACGAGTTCGAAGTTCACCATCTGGGGCACGAACAACTCTGCCGTGGCCGCCACCAAGCGGGGCACGCCGCTGAGCACTTCGAGCCAGCGCCAGGCTTGCTCATCCAGCACCGGCAAGGCTGGGGCCATGGCCCCAGCGGGTGCGGCCAGCAAATATCGTTCGGCCCCCAGCCCTATAACCTGCGCCTGACCATGCTGCGACACGGCCCATGGGCCGGGTGCTGCCGCGGCACCGAGCCAGGCCGTGGCCGCCGGCCCGGCCAAGCCATAGAGATCAACCTGCGCGCTGGCATCGCTGAGCGTGCACTTGGCGCGCAGCACGAACATCGACAGGCGCTTGAGTGCGGCGGGCAGCAAGTCAGCGCTGCACGCCAGCAAGATGTCTTCGCCCTGGCGCCACGCCACAAAGGTGGCCAGCAAGCGGCCCTTGGCGCTGCAATGGCCGGCCAAGCGCGCCTGGCCGGGCGCCAAGCCAGTGAAATCATTGGTTAACTGACCGTGCAGAAAGGTTGCCGCTTCGGGCCCTTTGGCGCGGATCAGGCCCCAATCCAGCAATCTGGCGGCGCCTTCAATGGGGGTGGCATTCGAGGGTGTGAGGGTCATGCATTGATTATGATCAGCCACCATGTCTGTGCCTTCTTCGGGGTTGCGTAGGCTGCTCTGGGCGGCCGTTTTCATGGTGCTGGCCGCAGCGGGGGCCGCGGCATTGGCTGCGGCCTGGTGGCTGAACGAACCGTTGGTGCTGGCCAAGGCGCAAGTGGAACTGTCGCTGGAACCCGGCACCGCGCCGCGCGAAGTGGCGCAAGCCTGGGTCGATGCCGGTGTGCAGACCTCGCCCATGTTGTTGTACGAGTGGTTTCGCTGGTCGGGCCAGGCGCGCAAGATTCGCGCTGGCAGCTACGAGGTGGCAGCCGGCGTCACACCGCGCAGCCTGCTGCGCAAGCTGGTTGAAGGCGATTCGGCACGCGAAAAGGTGCGCCTGATCGAAGGCTGGACATTTCGCCAATGGCGCGAAGAACTGGCCCAGGCCGCGCACCTCAAGCCCAGCACCAAAGGCCTGAGCGAAGAACAGATCATGCAAGCCCTGGGTGCCGCGGGCAGCCGCGCCGAAGGGCAGTTCTTCCCCGACACCTACGTGTACAGCCGCGGAGTCAGCGACCTCACAGTGCTCAAGCGCGCGCATGCGGCCATGCAGCGCCGCCTGGTCGGCGTATGGGCCGAACGGGCGGCTGACCTGCCGCTCAAGAGCATGGAGCAGGCCTTGACGCTGGCCTCCATCGTCGAAAAGGAAACCGGCACCGCGGCCGACCGCGGCCTGGTGGCCGGCGTGTTCATCAACCGCTTGCGCATCGGCATGCCCTTGCAGACCGACCCCACCGTGATCTACGGCCTGGGCGAAGCCTTCGATGGCAACCTGCGCAAACGTGACCTGCAAGCCGACACGCCCTACAACACCTACACCCGCGGCGGCCTGCCGCCCGGCCCGATCGCCATGCCCGGCATGGCCTCGTTGCGCGCCGCCGTGCAGCCACAGCCGACCAAGGCGCTGTACTTCGTGGCCCGTGGTGACGGCAGCAGTGTGTTCAGCGAGAACCTGGCCGAACATAACCGCGCCGTCAACCGGTACCAGCGGGGTGGGCAATGAGGGCAGGGCGGTTCATCAGCTTCGAGGGCATTGACGGCGCGGGCAAGTCGTCGCACATCGACGCCGTGGCGCAGTGGTTGCGCGCGCAAGGCTGCGACGTGGTGTTGACGCGCGAGCCCGGCGGTACCCCCTTGGCCGAGCGCCTGCGCGAGCTGGTGCTGCATGAACCCATGTGCGGCTTGACCGAGGCACTGCTGGTGTTTGCGGCGCGGCGCGACCACCTAATGCAATGCATCAACCCGGCCCTGGCGCGTGGCGCCACCGTGCTGTGCGACCGTTTCACCGACGCCAGCTTTGCCTACCAGGGCGGCGGCCGCGGCGTCGAGTGGCCCCGGCTGCAGCAGCTTGAAAACTGGGTGCAGCAGGGCGTTGAGCCGCAGCTCACGTTTTGGTTTGACCTGCCCGCTGCCGTGGCTGCGCAACGCCGCGCCGCAGCGCGAGCGCCCGACCGTTTTGAAGCGCAGGACGAGGCCTTCTTCGAACGCGTGCGCCTGGCCTATATGCAGCGCAGCCTGGCGGGTGCCGGCCGCTTTGCGCGCATCGACGCCGCAGCGCCGCGCGAAGCGGTCTGGGCGCAGATCGAAGGCGTGCTGGTGGCCCATGGCCCTTGGCATTCAACGCCATGATTGAGCCTTCACCCATTGCCGAGCTGCCCTGGCTGGGCGTGCCATTGCAAGAGGCCCTGCGCCAACGCCGCTCGCATGCCCTGCTGGTGCAGGCCGCACCGGGCGATGGTGCTGTGCAGTTCGTGCTGGCCCTGGCCCAGGGCTTGCTGTGCGAGGGGGGCGCATCGCCTTGCGGCGAATGCACCGGCTGCCACCATGTGCTGGCGCGCTCGCACCCCGATCTGTACTTTCTGGTGCCGCCAGCCTTGGCGGCCAGCCTGAACCTGGCGGGCCCGGCCGACGTCGCTGCCGATGATGACGGTGGCAGCAAGAAAAAGCCCAGCAAGCAGATCCAGGTTGGGGCGGCGCGGCTGGCCATTGAGTGGGCGGGCAAGACATCGTCTCGCGGCGGCTTGAAGGTGGTGCTGATCCACCCCGGCGAAAGCATGAACCAGGTATCCGGCAGCGCGCTGCTCAAGACGCTGGAAGAGCCCTCGGCCGGGGTGGTCATGCTGCTCAGCACGGCCGACGCCAGCTTGCTGCTGCCCACCGTGCGCAGCCGCTGCCAGGTGTTCCTGCTGCCGCCCGTGCCCCAGCCTGTGGCACTGGCCTGGTTGGCTGAGCGCATCAACGATGACGCGGCGGTGCTGTTGGCCGCCGCCGCCGGGCGCCCGCTCGACGCACTGGCGCTGGCGCAAGGCGGCGTCAGCGCGCGTGCCTGGGCGGGTTTGCCGGCAGCCATG
>JAYUPO010000168.1:0-1801 GCA_043760085.1 Burkholderiales bacterium | reverse complement strand
CACCCGGGCGATGCCGTTGAATGCTTCGAGGTGCCCGGCGCGTTCGAGATCCCGCTGCATGCGCAGCGCCTGGCGCGCAGCGGGCGCTTCCAGGCGGTGGTGGCTGCGGGGCTGGTGGTCAACGGCGGCATCTACCGGCACGAGTTCGTGGCCGCCGCGGTGATCGACGCTCTGATGCGGGTGCAACTCGACAGCGGCGTGCCGGTGTTTTCGGCGGTGCTCACACCGCGCGACTTTCACGAGCACGAAGACCACGCCGCCTTCTTTGCCGCGCACTTCGTGAAGAAGGGGGTTGAGGTGGCGCAAGCCTGCCTGGGCACCTTGGCCAGCCTGCGCCAGCTTGATCAGGCTGGCTGCGCAAGCCAAGCATTTCACGTTTCGCCCCGGGCTGAGGTGGCGCCGGCGCACCCGGGTGTCAACACCGCGCCATAAAGTGCGAAACGTGCCCACAGTGGCAGCACGCTTCGGAGCAAGGATGGCCAAGTTCATTGGGGTAGCGAGCGGCGTGGCGTCGGTGGCGCTGGCGCTGGGCGCCCAGGCCACCGTCGTGCGCGAACTCTACGACCCCGATGCGGGCCACATCGCGGCGGCGCAGCTCGCGCTGGACTTCCTGACCACCGACCCACCAGCCGGCACCGATGCACTGGCCTCCTTGGCCAGCCCGACCCGCAACACGGTGCTGCCGCTGCCCGGTGCGGCCGGGCCCAGCTTTGCCAGCCATGCTGGCGCCGACCCGGTGGCGCGCGTGATGGCTGGCGACGACGCCTTGCGCCTGCAACCCACGCCCGCCGCTGCCATGCCGAGCACCGAAGCCACCTTGTCAGCCCACGCGCCAGGCGTGGACACAGCGGTCGCGCTGCCCACCGGGGAATCGGGCTCCTATGGCTGGATGGCCTTGGCTGTGGCCGCTGCGGCCATGCTGGCCGGCATCGTTGGGGCGGCGGGTGCGGCCCGCCTGGCGCGGTTGCGGCGGCGCTGAAACGGCCCCTGGCAAGCGCGGCGCCTACAGCAGCGCCACAGCCTTGATCTGCGCATACAGCGCATCGCCCACTTGCAGCCGCAACGCATCGAAGCTCATGCGCGTGATGCGCGCCAGCAGGACCGGCGCTGAAGGGGCTGAAGGCTCGCCGTCGCCCACCATGCCAATGCGCAAGCGCAGCATGACCGTGCGGTGGTCGCCGTTGATTTCCAACAGCCGCACCGGCAACACGTTCAACACACTGCTGGCAACCGGCGCCTGGCGCGCCACGCTCACGTCGCGCGCCAGCACGCGGGCACGCACCGGCTCGCCCACGGCCGCCGGCGTGCTACCCAGCCATAACCGGCCAGGGCCCACGTCAACGCAGGTCAGGCCGTATGTGCTCGCCTGCTCGGCCACGCGGGCGTGCAGCACCACGCCGGCGTCGTCACCCTGGTTGGCGGAAAGCTCCAGGCGTTGCAAGACGCTGTGCAAGGGGCCCTGCGCTTCGACCCGGCCATCGCGCAGCAGCACCAGGTGGTCGGCCAGCCGGGCCACTTCGTCCATGGCATGGGTGACGTAAATGATGGGAAGTTGCGCCTGCCGCTGCAGCCGCTCCAGGAAGGGCAGGATCTCAGCCTTGCGCGGCGCGTCCAGCGCGGCCAGCGGGTCATCCAGCAACAACAGGCGCGGCGCGGTGGCCAGGGCACGGCCAATGGCCACACGCGGGCGTTCGCCGCCAGACAGCCCGCCCACCCGGCGCGCCAGCAGAGGGCCCAGGCCGAGCAAGTCAAGCAAAGGCTCCAGCGGCTGCGCGCGGGCCGCCGGGCCGGCGCGGCGGCG
>JAYUPO010000167.1:0-4344 GCA_043760085.1 Burkholderiales bacterium | reverse complement strand
TCAAGCTCGATGTCGGCAGCCCCGCTGGCCTGCGCCTGGGCCAGACCGCCACGGCGGTGATGGACTTGCCGCGCCAGGCCAACGCCATCAAGCTGCCGCTTTCAGCGCTGAAGGAAGAAAAAGGCGCCAGCCATGTCTGGTTGATTGACCCGGCCACGATGAAGGTGCTGTTGCACCCGGTGGTGGTGGCCGGGGCCGACGGCAATGAAGCCGTCATTGCCTCGGGCCTGCAACCCGGCCAGCGTGTGGTCACAGCGGGCGTGCATGTGCTCACGCCCGGGCAGGTGGTGCGCTTGTACGAAGAACCGGTGGCAACGCCGCCTCCGGCAGCGCCGCCGCCGGCAGCGCCAGCCAGCCACGCGGCTAAGTAAGGCGCGGCCATGACTCAAGACAACACCGCCGCACAGGGCGCGTCGCGCTTCAACATTTCGCGCTGGGCGCTCGACCACCCAGCGCTGACCCGCTACCTGCTGGTGGTGCTGATGCTGCTCGGCGCGGCGGCCTACTTTCAGCTCGGCCAGGACGAAGACCCGCCGTTCGCCTTTCGCGCCATGGCCCTGTGCGTGTTCTGGCCCGGCGCCACGGTGCAGCAGGTGGCCGAGCAGGTGGTGGACAAGCTGGAAAAGGTGCTGCAGGAAGTGCCGCAGTCCGACAAGATTCGCAGCTACAGCAAGCCCGGTGAAGCGCTGGTCATCTTTCAGCTCAAAGACTCGGTGGCGCCGAAGGATGTGCAGCAGCTTTGGTACACGGTGCGAAAGAAGATTGGCGACGTTCGCGGCACGCTGCCCGCGGGCGTGCAGGGCCCGTTCTTCAACGACGAGTTCGGCGATGTCTATGGTTCGATGTTCGCCCTCAGCGCCGACGGCTTCAGCCCGCGCGAACTGAAGGCCCACGCCGAGCAGGTGCGCCAGCAATTGCTGCGCGTGCCCGACGTGAACAAGGTGGCCTTGTTCGGCGTGCAGGACGAGAAGCTCTACATCGAGATTTCGCAACGCCGCCTGGCGCAGCTCGGCCTGGACTTCAACCAGGTACTGGCCCAGTTGGGGCAGCAAAACGCGGTGGAATCTGCCGGCACCATCGAGGCGCCGACCGATCTGGTGCAGGTGCGCGTGAGCGGCCAGTTCAACTCGGTGGACGAGCTGCGCGCGTTGCCCATCCGCGCCGGCAACGCCAGTCTGCGCCTGGGCGACATCGCGCACGTCGAACTGGGCTACATCGACCCGCCGCAGGTGAAGATGCTGCACCAGGGCCGCGAGGTCATCGCCCTGGGCGTTTCCATGGCCAAGGGCGGCGACATCATCCGCCTGGGCGATGCGCTGCAAGCGGCCACGCAGCGCATCCGCACCGAGCTGCCGCTGGGCCTGGAGCTGGTGCAGTTCCAGAACCAGTCGCAAGTGGTGTCGCGATCGGTGAATGAATTCATCGCGGTGCTGATGGAGGCGGTGATCATCGTGCTGTTGGTGAGCTTCATCAGCCTGGGCCTGCACTTCAAGCCGCTGCGGCTCGACTGGCGGCCCGGCGCGGTGGTGGGGGTGACGATTCCGCTGGTGCTGGCCATCACCTTCATCGTGATGTTTTATGCCGGCGTGGGCCTGCACAAAATTTCACTCGGCTCGTTGATCATCGCCCTGGGCTTGTTGGTCGACGACGCCATCATTGCGGCGGAGATGATGGTGCGCAAGCTCGAAGAGGGCTACGACAAGGTGCGCGCCGCGACCTTTGCCTACGAGGCCACGGCCATGCCCATGCTCACCGGCACGCTCATCACCGCGGCGGGGTTCCTGCCCATCGGCCTGGCCAGGTCGGCGGTGGGCGAGTACACCTTCGCCATCTTTGCCGTCACCGCTGCGGCCTTGATCATTTCGTGGCTGACTTCGGTCTACTTCGTGCCTTACCTCGGCACGCGGCTGCTTCGTGTGCCCAAACACGCCCCCGAGGCCGGCGCGCCGCACGAGTTGTTCGACACGCCGCTTTACCTGCGCTTTCGCGCCCTGGTGGGCTGGTGCGTGAACCACCGCTGGTTAACGATTGGTTTGACTGTCGGTACCTTGCTGCTCGGCCTGGCCGGGATGGGCAAGGTGCAGCAGCAGTTCTTTCCTGATTCAAGCCGCCTGGACATGCTGGTCGACCTTTGGTACCCCGAAGGCACCAGCATGGCGGCCAATGAAGCGGTGACGCGGCGGGTTGAACAGCGTGTGCGTTCATTGGCGGGCGTTGAACACGTGACCACCTGGATGGGCAGCGGCGCCGAGCGTTTCGTGCTGGTGCTCGACCAGGTGTTCCCGCAAACCAATTTCAGCCAGATGGTGTTGATTCCCAAGAGCATGGCCGAGCGTGACCGCTTGCGCGTTGAATTGCCCGCCATCCTGGCCAAGGAATTCCCCGAAGCCCGCGGCCGCGTCAAGCTGCTGCCCAACGGCCCGCCGGTGCCGTATGCGGTGCAGTTCCGCATCGTCGGCACCGACCCGGCCAAGTTGCGCGCGCTGGCAGATGAAGCCAAGGCTGTTCTGCGCGCCAACCCGAATTTGCGCGGTGTGAACGACAACTGGAATGAGTCGGTCAAGGTGCTGCGCCTGGAAGTGGACCAGGACAAGGCGCGCGCCCTGGGCGTGAGCAGCCAGGCCATTGCGCAGGCTTCGCGCACCATCAACAACGGCAGCGTGGTGGGGCAGTACCGCGACGGCGACACGCTGACCGACATCGTGTTGCGCCAGCCGCTGCAAGAGCGCAATGCCATCAGCGACCTGGCCAGCGCCTACGTGCCCGCGGCCAGCGGGCGCAGCATTCCGCTGGCGCAAATTGCGCACGGCCGGTTCGCCTGGGAGCCCGGCGTGCTGTGGCGCGAAGGGCGCGACTATGCCGTCACCGTGCAAGGCGACGTGATCGATGGCATTCAAGGCGCCACGGTCACCGCGCAGGTCAACCCGCTGCTCGAACCCTTGCGCGCACGCCTGCCGCCGGGGTATCGCATCGATGTGGCGGGCGCGGTGGAAGAGAGTTCCAAGGGCCAAGGGTCGATTGCCGTGGGCGTGCCGCTGATGCTGTTCATCATGTTCACGCTGTTGATGCTGCAGTTGCACAGCGTCAGCCGCTCGGTGCTGGTGTTCCTCACCGCGCCGATGGGCATTGCCGGCGTGGCGCTGGCGCTGCTGGTGCTGGAGCGGCCGTTCGGCTTCGTGGCGCTGCTGGGCGTGATCGCGCTGATGGGCATGATCATGCGCAACGCGGTGATCTTGATCGACCAGATCGAGCAAGACCGCGAGCGCGGCGTGGCGGTGTGGGACGCCGTCGTCGACGCCGCGGTGCGCCGGGCGCGGCCCATCATCCTCACCGCAGCGGCGGCGGTGCTGGCCATGACTCCGCTGTCGCGCAGCGTGTTCTGGGGGCCGATGGCGGTGGCCATCATGGGCGGGCTCGTGGTGGCCACGGCGCTCACGCTGCTGAGCCTGCCGGCGTTGTATGCGGCGTGGTTCCGCGTGCCGCGAAGCGGGGTGGAAATTCCAGCGCCTGTGCGCCGTTAGAATGCCGCGTTTGTCGCAGCTCATGCAGGGGAGTCCGGTCGCGACTCCCCTGCTGTTTTATGAACTCGCCGCGCGGGTGGCGAAATTGGTAGACGCACCAGGTTTAGGTCCTGACGCCTTCACCGGCGTGCCGGTTCGAGTCCGGCCCCGCGCACCAGCACACATCAATCCAAAGAGATCGCATCATGGCCGTCAACGTTGAATCCCTGGGCAAACTTGAGCGCCGCATCACCTTGCGGCTGGCCGCGGCCGACATCAGCAGCGAAGTTGAAACGCGGCTGAGGAAACTGTCGCGCACCGTCAAGGCCGCGGGCTTTCGGCCTGGCAAGGTGCCGATGTCGGTGGTGGCGCAACGCTACGGCTACTCGGTGCACTACGAGGTGATGAACGACCGCATCGGCAAGGCCTTCAGCGACGCCGCCACCGAGGCCAAGCTGCGCGTGGCCGGCGCGCCCAACATCAAGCAAACCGAAGGCGCGGCCAACGAAGGCGAAATGGCTTTCGACGCGACCTTCGAGGTCTACCCCGATGTGCAATTGGGTGAACTCGCCGGCGTGCAGCTCGAGCGCATCAGCAGCGAAGTGACCGAGGCCGCCATCGACCGCACGGTGGACATCCTGCGCAAGCAGCGCCGCACGTTCGCCCAGCGCGCCGCAGCCGAAGGCGCGGTGGAAAGCGACCGCGTGACGATCGACTTCGAAGGCAAGATCGACGGCGAAACCTTTGCCGGCGGCAAGGCTGAAGCGTTTGCGTTCCTGATCGGCGAAGGCCAGATGCTGGAGCAGTTCGACAAGGCCGTTCGCGGCATGAAGGTGGGCGACTC
>JAYUPO010000166.1:0-11762 GCA_043760085.1 Burkholderiales bacterium | reverse complement strand
CGGGGCTGGATGTGCCCGGCATCGCGCGCAACCCCAACCCGGCGCGCGTCATCAACCTGAGCCTGGGCAGTGCCGGCGCCTGCACGCCGGCTTACCAGGCCGTGATTGCCGAAGTCAACGCCGCGGGTGCGGCCTTGGTGGTGGCCGCCGGCAACAGCGCCGGCCATGCCGTGGGCCTGCCGGCCAACTGCCCGGGTGCGATCGGCGTGGTGGGGCTGCGCCACATCGGCACCAAGGTGGGGTTCTCCGACCTGGGCGCTGCCATCAGCATCGCCGCGCCGGGCGGCAACTGCATCAACATCGGTGCCGGCCAGCCCTGCCTGTACCCGATCATCACCGCGCTGAACAGCGGCAAGACCGCGCCGGCGGCCGGTGGCTCCACCTGGAGCGACAGCTTCAATTTCGCCGTGGGCACCAGTTTTTCAGCGCCCATCGTTGCCGGCGTGCTGGCGCTGATGGTCTCGGCCCAGCCGCAACTCACGCCCACTGAAATGTTGTTCGACTTGAAGGCCAGTGCGCGCGCGTTTCCGAGCACCGGCGCGGGCGTTGACGAGAACAACCTGCCCATCGTGGCCTGCCGCGCGCCCAACGGCATCGACCAATTGCAGTGCTACTGCACCACCGCCCTGTGCGGCGCCGGCATGGCTGATGCCGATGGCGCCGTGGCCCTGGCGCAAGGCCCGCATGCGCGCATCGATTTCCTGCCCGCCGCGCCCACTGTGGGCACGGCCCTGAGCCTGACCAGCAGCGCCACGCTGCTCGGCACCGGGCGCAGTGCCACGGCGTATTTGTGGGAACTGGTCAGCGGCGCCGGCGTGGCCGGGCCGTTCAACGCCAGCAATGCGGGCAGCGCCACGCTCACGCCGTTGGCGGTGGGCAGCTTCACCGTGCGCCTGACGGTGACCGACGACCGCGGCCAGCGCTCCAGCGTGCAGCGCGCCATCAGCGTGGCCGCGGTGCCCGTGGTGCCGCCGCCGGCGCAAGGCGGTGGCGGGGGCGGCCTGGCCAGCGGCTGGGCCCTGCTCGGCCTGGGCGCGGCGGTGGCCGCCCTGGCCCAGGCGCGCCGGCGCGGTGAACATGGCACCTGAGCGCGGCAACTGAGCACGGCAACTGAGCCTGGCAACTGAGCACCGCAACTGAGCACGGCGCGCCCTGACCATAATCCGCGCTCCTGCATTGGAGCGGCCCACCATGACCCGATTCCCCGCCCGCGCCTGCGCGCGTGCCCTGGCTGCGGCCGCATTGATGTGGGCATGGCTGCCGGCGCAGGCGGCGGGTGAAGTCAGCTCGTTCATCGTCAAGCTGCGCGACGCCCCGGCGCACGCGCAACTGCAACCGCGCCACGCCGACGCGCGCGACCACCAACTCGCCGCCCGCCTGGCCGCGCACGAGCACGGCCGCTGGAACAAGCTGTTAGGCGAAGCCGGCCTGCCCACCGCGCGGCTGCGCGCCACCGGGCGCGACCAGCATCGCGTGGATCTCGGTCGCGTTTACAACGCCGGCGAAGCGGCCGCGCTGAAGCAGCAGCTTGAACAGCGTGGCGACGTGGCCTGGGCCGAGCCCAACACGCGCGAGCGGCGCATGCAGGCGTCGCCCATCCCGAACGACCCGTTTTACGTCGGCACGGCCGGCCAATGGTGGCTGCAGCCGGTAAGCGGCAGCAATGGCAACCTGATCGACGCCCGGCTGCGCGGCGTGCCCGGTTTTCAAACCGCCTGGCAGCACAGCACCGGCGCGGCCGGCGCCGTGGTGGCTGTGCTCGACACCGGCACCATCGCCCACCCCGAATTGAGTGGGCGGCTGCTGCCGGGCTATGACTTTGTGAGCGTGCTGGAGTATGCGAACGATGGCAACGGCCGCGACGCCGATGCCAGCGACCCGGGCGACTGGGTCGATGCCGCCGACCGCCTGAAGCCGGAGTTCAGGAATTGCGAGCTTGAAGACAGCTCCTGGCACGGCACCATCATCGCCACCATGCTGGCCGCCGCCACCAACAATGGCCAGGGCGTGGCGGCCATGAACTGGGCCGGCCGGGTGCTGCCGGTGCGCGTGGCGGGCAAGTGCGGTGCCGAGGTGGCCGACATCGTTGACGGCATGCGCTGGGCTGCCGGGCTGCCGGTTGACGGTGTGCCCGACAACCCGAACCCGGCGCGCATCATCAACATCAGCTTCGGTGGCTCGGCGGCGTGCGGCCAGGCGTACCAGACGGCGATTGACGAAATCCGAACCACCAAGGGCGCCATCGTGGTGGCCGCTGCCGGCAATGAATGGAATGCGCCCACCCGCCCGGCCAACTGCGTCGGTACCGTGGGCGTCGCGGCGCTGAACCGCGATGGCTTCAAGGCCAACTACTCCAACTTCGGCGCGGCCTTGTCGGCCAGCGGCATCGCCACCGTGGGCGGCGATGATGTGGACAGCGGCACGAAGTGGAACGCCCTGGCCGACAACGGCATTTCCACCGGCTACATCCAGGGCAGCAAGGGGCCGGGCGCGGCCGACTATGCGCGGCTGTACGGCACCAGCTTCGCCGCGCCGGTGGTGGCCGGCGCCATCGGCCTGATGCTCAGCGTCAACCCGGCGCTCACGGTCGAGCAGATCTTCAACGGCCTGCGCCTGAGTGCCCGGCCGCACGTGTTGGTGCCCAAGATGGGTTCGTGCAGCCACGCCAACCCGGGGCGCTGCGAATGCAACACGGCCACTTGCGGCGTGGGCATGCTGGATGTGAACCAGGCGCTCATTTACGCTGCCAACCCGTTGGCTTTCGTGCCCCCGGCGCAGGTGGCGGCGGTTCTGGACAACCACGACATCGACGCTGCCGTGTTGCTGGGCGCCGACCGCCCGCCCAACCCCGGGCCGGCGCCCGTGCCCCCAGCCACCTGCCCGTGCGGCGGCGCCGCGCAGGCCGATTGGTTGCTCGGCCTGGCGCTGGCCGTGGCCGCACTGCGCTTCAGTCGGCGCAGGGCTTGAAGCCGGCGCCCAGGGCGGGCACTTTCAGCGCAACCAGCCGCGCCGCCAGGTCAGGGTCGGCCTGGCCGGCGCGCAGCCACAGTTGCATGCCGGGTTCGCTCAAGGCCACCACCTTGGCCGTGCGCAGGCCGCGCTGGGTCATTTGGGTCAAGGCTTCATCGGCGGCGCCGCGGCTGTCGAACCGCCCGAGCACCAGGCCGGGCTGAAAGGCCGGTGCGTTGCGCAGGTCTTCATAAACCAGGCGCAGGCGCTTGATCTCCTCGACCTTGCGCTGCAAGGCGGCGCGGTCTTCGAACTTGCCCATGTACACCGCCCACACCGCGCTTTGCTGGCGTTCGATGCGCCCGATGCTGCCGTCGGCCACGGTCACCGCACCCAGCTCGGACTCGGCCTGCGCCACGCTCGCGGCGCTGAAGGGGCCGGCTTCCAGGCAGGCGGTTGAAGACTTGACGGCTGCCTGCGCCGCGGCCAGCGCCGACTGCGCGGCCTGCGGGCTGAGCACTGCCACCGAGTTGGGCTGCACCTGCGCGGCCAGGCGCTGGGGCTCGCGCTGGCTGCGGCCGGCCGGTCCGAGCATGTCGTCGAGCAGCCCCTGGGTCCAGCCGTAGACCACCACATTGGCCAGCAGCAGCAAGATGACAACAATGCGCATCATGTGGTTGGTGCCAAGCGAACACTAACTTCACCACTGCTGATCAGGTGTGTTTGCGGCGGCGTGGCGGTGTCTCGCACCCGCAGCGCGCCGCTGTCATCAACGCCTTGCGCCACGCCATGGGGCAGCTCAGGCAGGGTGGTGGTGATGGCCTGGCCGAGCAGCAGGTCGCGCCGCGCGTAGGCCGGCATGAAGGGTGCAAAGCCCTCGGCCTGGAAGCGCAGCAAGGCGCGCACCAGCGGCGCGGCCACGGCGTGCAGCGCCTGGGCGGCGCTGCGCGGTGGCACCAGCTCGCTCAAGGCGGCATGGCCGGAACTCAGGGCGCCCGGCGCGCGCAGTGGCAGCACGTTGATGCCCACGCCCACCACGCACAGCCGCTTGTTGCCCACGGCGGCGGTTTCAATCAGCACCCCGGCCAGCTTGCGGCCCAGCAACGCGCTTGCCGGGGCGTCGAGCAGCCACAGGTCGTTGGGCCACTTCAGACCCAGGCGGGGCACGCTGCCCGGGGTGTCGATCTCGTCCAGCGCGTCGGCCAGCGCCACCCCCACGGCCAGCGACAAGCCCGACCAACTGGCCGGCGCCAGCGGCAAGGCGAGTGAAAAGGTCAGCGATGCGCCGCGGCTGGACTGCCATTCGCGCCCCTGGCGGCCACGGCCGCGGGTCTGATGTTCGGCCACCAGCAGGGCGGGCAGGGCGTCGGCCTGGCGCCGCCCGGCGCTGCTGCGCGCGCGTGCGATCAGTTCGGTGTTGGTGGAGTCGACACTGTCCAGCAGCTCCACCGTCAACCCGGGTAGCAGGGGTTCAAGCTGGCGCCACAGGGCTTCCAACTGCCAGGCAGAACGCGCCTGGGCCGGCCCGCGCAGGTCGTCGCCCACACGGCGCGAGGGATCTGGCGGCGCCACACGGCCTGGCGGGCGGCTGCGTTCGGGCATGGCCGTGTTGCGTTCAGCGCCGCCGCTTCGGCGCCAGCAGCGTGCCGCGGCACTGCGGGCTGCCACAGCGGCAGGTGTAGAGCTTCTTCAGCGCCGGCGTCAGGCGCTCGTCGATCACCAGGCCGTAGTCGTAGAACAGCTCTTCGCCGGGGTGCAGGTCGCGCAGTGTCTTGATGAACACGCGCGTGCCGTCTTCGTCGGCCTCGCAGTTGGGTTCGCAGGCATGGTTGATCCAGCGCGAGGCGTTGCCGCCCACCTTGGCGTCGATCACCTGGCGGTCGGTGATGTGGAAGTAGAAGGTGTGGTGCGGGTCGCTCGGGTCGTGCGGGTGGCGGCGCAGCGCCTCTTTCCAGGTGATGCGCTCGCCGGTGTATTCGATCAACCGGGTGCCCGGGGCAATGGCTTGCAGCGCGAACACGCCCTTGCCGTGCACGCCCGAGCGGCGCACCTGGATGCGCCGGCCCGGGGCGGGCGCGGCCACGCCTGTGGGAGCATTGGTTTGGCTTGCCGATTTCATTGGTTACATTGGTTCCATGGGCGCGCGCGTGTGAGCGTGCGCGCGAGAGGCAGCGATTCTAGGCATGGGCTTGTTGGCCCAAGCCGCTGCGCGAACATTGATTTGAGTGACGAACCAGCCCATGAGCAAAGCCATCATCATTGCGGAAAAGCCCAGCGTTGCACAGGACATCGTGCGTGCGCTCACCCCCAGCAGCGGCAAGTTCGAAAAGCATGCCGAGCACTTCGAGAACGACCGTTATGTGGTCACCTCGGCGGTGGGCCACCTGGTGGAGATCAAGGCGCCGGAGGAATACGACGTCAAGCGCGGCAAGTGGAGTTTTGCCAACCTGCCCGTGGTGCCGCCGCACTTCGACCTGGCCCCCATCGACAAGGCCAAGACGCGGCTGAATGCGGTGGTCAAACTGGTCAAACGCAAAGACGTCACAGAGCTCATCAACGCCTGCGACGCCGGGCGCGAAGGCGAGCTGATCTTTCGCCTGATCGTGCAATACGCCGCCGGCGGCAAGGCGCCGTTGACCAAGCCGGTGCAGCGCCTGTGGCTGCAAAGCATGACGCCGCAAGCCATCCGCGACGGCTTCGAACACCTGCGCACTGACGCGCAGATGCACGGCCTGGCCGACGCCGCGCGCAGCCGCAGTGAAGCCGACTGGCTGGTGGGCATCAACGGCACGCGGGCCATGACGGCGTTCAATTCGCGCGACGGCGGCTTCTTCCTCACCACCGTTGGGCGGGTGCAGACGCCCACACTGTCGATCGTGGTCGAGCGTGAAGAAAAGATCCGCAAACATGTGTCACGCGACTACTGGGAGGTGAAGGCCACGTTCGACGCCGCGGCCGGCGAATACGACGGCAAGTGGTTCGACCCGAAGTACAAGAAGGGCGACGACGCCGAGAACCGCGCCGACCGCATCTGGAACCAGGCCGATGCGCGTGCCATCGAGCAAGCCGTGCGCGGCCAACCCGGCACGGTGAGCGAGGAAGCCAAGCCCAGCACGCAGAGCAGCGGCCTGCTGTACGACCTGACCACCTTGCAGCGCGAGGCCAATTCGCGCTTCGGCTTTTCCGCCAAGACCACGTTGTCCATTGCCCAGGCGCTGTACGAAAAGCACAAGGTGCTGACCTACCCGCGAACCGATTCGCGTGCCTTGCCCGAAGACTATGTGCCGGTGGTGAAAGACACCTTCGCCATGATTGCGCAGGAAGACCTGCCCGGCCCGCTGCGCGAGCTGGCGCAGCACGCCGCCAAGGGTTTGAAAGAGGGCTATGTGCGGCCCAACAAGCGGGTGTTCGACAACGCTAAAGTTTCAGATCACTTTGCCATCATCCCCACCCTGCAGGCGCCGCGTTCGCTCAGCGATGCCGAAGCCAAGCTGTACGACATGGTGGTGCGCCGCTTCATCGCGGTGTTCTACCCGGCGGCCGAATTCATGGTCACCACGCGCATCACGCAGGTGGCCGGCCACGCCTTCCAGACCAACGGCAAGGTGCTGGTCAACCCGGGCTGGCTGGCCGTGTACGGCAAGGAAGCGCAAGACGAAGACGCCAACCTGGTGGCCATCACGCCCAACGAGAAGGTGGCCACCAGCGAGGTGCAGGTGCTGGCCAACAAGACCCGCCCACCGGCGCGCTACACCGAGGCCACGCTGCTTTCCGCCATGGAAGGCGCGGGCAAGATGATCGACGACGACGAGCTGCGCGCGGCCATGGCCGAAAAAGGCCTGGGCACGCCGGCCACGCGCGCGGCCACGATCGAAGGCCTGATCATGGAAAAGTACATGCTGCGCGACGGCCGCGAACTGGTGCCCACGGCCAAGGCGTTTCAGTTGATGACGCTGCTGCGTGGCCTGGGGGTTGAAGAGCTGACCCGCCCCGAACTCACCGGCAACTGGGAATACCAGCTCGCCGAAATGGAACATGGCCGCTTGAAGCGCGACCAGTTCATGGCCGAGATCGGCAAGATGGCCGAAGGCATCGTGCGCCGCGCCAAGGATTACGACCGCGACACCATTCCCGGCGACTACGCCACCCTGGCCACACCCTGCCCCAACTGCGCCGGCGTGGTGAAAGAGAACTACCGGCGCTACACCTGCACCGGCTTGGCCGCTGAGCTGGACGGCGCGGGTTGCGGCTTCAGCATCACCAAGATCCCGGGCAGCCGCAGCTTCGAGTTGAGCGAAGTCGAGCAGTTCCTGCGCGACAAGCGCATCGGTCCGCTGGAAGGTTTTCGCTCCAAGGCCGGCTGGCCCTTCACGGCGGAGCTGAAGCTGGCGTTCGATGACGAGATCAAGAACTGGAAGCTCGAATTCGACTTCGGCGAAGAGCAGCGCGCGGCGGGCGAAAGCGGCGAGGCGATCGACTTCTCAGCGCAGGAAAGCCTGGGGCCGTGCCCGAAGTGCCAGGGCCATGTCTACGAGCACGGCGCCAGCTACATGTGCGAGCGCGCCGTGGGTGCTAACGTAACGTGTGACTTCAAGAGCGGCAAGATCATCTTGCAGCAGCCCGTGGCGCGCGAGCAGATGGCCAAGCTGCTGGCCGGCGGCAAGACCGATCTGCTGGAAAACTTCGTGTCCAACAAGACCCGGCGCAAGTTCAAGGCCCGCTTGGCCTACGACGCCAAGGAAGGCAAGGTCAGCTTCGAGTTCGAGCCGCGCGCGGTGCGGCCCGCGGGCAAGGCCGCGGCGGGCAAGGCGCCGCCAGCCAAGGCCGCTGCGCGCAAGACGGCCAAGGCCTGAAACCGCGTAAGCGCCGCGCGCCGCTGCGGCCATGTCGCTCGTCATTCTCAACAAGCTGGTGGCGCTGTTGCTCACCGTGGCCCTGGGCTACGTGGGCGGGCGCGCGCGCTGGTTCGGCCACGAGGCCGCGGCCAAGGTGTTTTCGGCCGCGGCGCTGTACCTGTTCATCCCGGCGCTGCTGTTTCGCACCACCTCGCGCATTGCGCTGGCGGAGTTGCCGCTGGGCGTGTTGGGAGCCTACTTCGTGCCCGCGCTGGCGGTGCTGCTGGGCGTGTACGTGCAGCAGCGCCGCGCGCACGCGCGCAGCGGGCCCGAGGTGGCGGTGCCGGCGGTGCGCGCCCTGGCGGCGACCTTCGGCAACACGGTGCAGATGGGCATTCCGCTGGCCCTGGCGCTGTACGGCGAGGCCGGCCTGGGCCTGCACCTGACGATCGTGAGCATCCATGCGCTGGTGTTGCTGAGCATCATCACGCTGCTGGCCGAACGCGACCTGGCACGCGAACGCATGCGCGCCGACCCGGGCACCAGCCGCTGGTCGGTGCTGGGCAGCATGCTGCGCAGCACGCTGATCCACCCTGTGGTCTTGCCGGTGCTGGCCGGCTTGCTGTTCAACGCCACCGGCCTGGCGCTGCCCGGCTTTGTGGATGAAACCCTGGCCCTGTTGGGCCTGGCCGTGGTGCCGTTGTGCCTGGTGTTGATCGGCCTGTCGCTGGCCGACTACGGCCTGGCCGGGCGCACCCGGCCGGCGCTGGCCCTGGCCGCGGTGAAGCTGGTGCTGCTGCCCGCGGCGGTGCTGTGCGTGGCCTATGCAGGCTTCGGTTTGCGTGGCGTGCCGCTGTCGGTTTTGGTGATGGCCGCTGCATTGCCCGTGGGCGCAAACCCGTTGATCTTTGCCCAGCGCTACCGCACGCTGGAAGCCGAAACCGTGGCCGCCATCGTGGTCTCGACGCTGGGCTTCGCGTTGACCGCGCCGCTGTGGCTGGTGCTGTTGCAGCACCTGTAAGCGCCCGTCGGGCTTGGCATTTGGGACAATCCCCGCCAATGAACCCGCACGACATCCCCGCCTACATGGCCCACCTGGGCGTGGCCGCGCGCGCCGCGGCCACGCACCTGGCTGCCGCGCCCACCGCGGCCAAAGACCAGGCCCTGCGCACCCTGGCCCAGTTGCTGCGCGAGCGCGCCCCGGCGCTGCAACAGGCCAATGCGCTCGATTTGGCGGCCGCGCGCAGCGCCGGGCTGGCCGAGCCGCTGGTGGATCGCTTGAAACTAACGTTCGAGATCATCAACACCGTGGCCGAAGGCTGCGAGCAGATCGCCGCCATGCCTGACCCGGTGGGCGAGATCAGCGAACTCAAGCGCCGGCCCAGCGGCATCAGCGTGGGCCGCATGCGCGTGCCGCTGGGCGTGTTCGGCATGATTTACGAGAGCCGCCCCAACGTCACCATCGAGGCGGCTTCGCTGGCCATCAAGAGCGGCAACGCCTGCATCCTGCGCGGCGGCAGCGAGGCTTTGCAATCAAACTTGGCGCTGTGGGCCTGCGTGCGCGATGCGCTGGCCCAGGCCGGCCTGCCACCCGACGCCGTGCAGTTGGTGCAAACCACCGACCGCGCCGCCGTGGGCCGGCTGATCACCATGCCCGAATATGTGGATGTGATCATTCCGCGCGGCGGCAAGGGCTTGATCGAGCGCATCAGCGCCGAGGACAAGGTGCCGGTGATCAAGCACCTCGACGGCAACTGCCATGTCTATGTCGACGCCCAGGTTGACATTGAGCAGGCGGTGCGCGTGACCGACAACGCCAAGACGCAGAAGTTCAGCCCCTGCAATGCCGCCGAGTCGCTGCTGGTGCACCGCGACCAGGCCGCCGGCTTCTTGCCGCGCATCGGCGCGGTGTTCGCGGCCAAGGGCGTGGAAATGCGCTGCTGCCCGGTGGCCGCGGCGCTGCTGGCCGCCGTGCCGGGCGCCCAGGTGGTTGCGGCGAGCGACGAAGATTGGGCCGCCGAATACCTGGCGCCCATCATCAGCATCAAGGTCGTGGCCGGCTTCGATGAAGCGCTGGCTCACATCGACCGTTATGGTTCACACCACACCGACGCCATCCTCACCACCAGCCATGTCAACGCCATGCGCTTTTTGCGTGAAGTGGATTCAGCCAGCGTGATGGTGAACGCCAGCACGCGCTTTGCCGATGGCTTCGAATACGGCCTGGGCGCCGAGATCGGCATCTCCACCGACAAGTTCCACGCCCGCGGGCCGGTGGGGCTGGAGGGCCTCACGTCGCTGAAGTGGGTGGTGCTGGGCCAGGGCGAAATTCGCGGCTGAGCCGCGGCGTGATCGGCAGCCGCGTGACCAGCGACCCGCGCACCGCGGTGGTGTTGTTCTCCGGCGGGCAGGACTCCACCGTTTGCCTGGCCTGGGCGCTGCAACGCTTTGCCAGCGTGCACACCCTCGGTTTCGACTATGGCCAGCGCCATTGCGTTGAGCTGGACTGCCGCGTGCGCGTGTTGCACGAATTGCGCGCCGGCTTCCCGGCGTGGGCGCCGCGGCTGGCATCGGATCAGGTGCTTGAGCTGAAGTTGCTCGCCCAAATAAGCGCCAGCGCCATGACTGAAGAGCGCGCCATCGCGTTGCAGGCCAGCGGCCTGCCCAACACCTTTGTGCCCGGGCGCAACCTGCTTTTCTTCACCTGCGCTGCGGCGGTGGCCAGCCGGCTGGGCGCAAGCGTGCTGGTCGGCGGCATGTGCGAGACCGACTACTCCGGCTACCCCGATTGCCGCGACAACACGCTCAAGGCGCTGCAGGTGGCCTTGTCGCTCGGGCTGGCCGCGCCCATGACGATCGACACGCCGCTGATGTTCATGACCAAGGCGCAGACGTGGGCGCTGGCTGATCAACTGGGCGGCGCAGCCTTGAACGATGTGATCATCGAGCACAGCCACACCTGCTACCTGGGCGAGCGCACGCGGCGCCATGTTTGGGGCCATGGCTGTGGCGCCTGCCCGGCGTGCGAACTGCGCGCCCGCGGCCATGCACAGTGGCGCGCCACGGCGTTGCCCGCGCCATGACCAGCACCCACCTGGTGGCGTTGGGCGTGGCCGCGCTGCTGCTCTTTTGGATGCTGGGCGCGCACAACCGGCTGATGACGCTGCGCAACGCCATTGCCGCGGCCTGGGCGCAGTTGGACGACGCGCTGCGCCAGCGTGGGCAAGCCGTGGCCGAGCTGACCACCCAGTTGCGCGCGCACCTGCCGCACGAGCATGGCTCGCTGGATGCGCTGTTGGTCGCCAACACCCAGGTGCAAGACGCCTGCGCCACCCTGCGCGTGCGGCCCACCACCGCCGCCCTGGCGGGCACCCTGGCCGCCGCCGAAGTGGCCCTGGGCGCCAGCCTGAGCCGCGTGCTGGCACTCCTTGAACAGCACCCGGCGCTGCTGGCCGATGATGGCGCCGTGGCGCCGCCGGTGCAGGTGCTGCGCCAGACCGAGCCGCGCCTGGCCTTTGGCCGGCAGCTGTTCAACAATGCCGCGTCAGCGTACAACCAGGCGGCGCTACAGTGGCCCACCCGCGCGCTGACTGGCCTGTTCGGCTTCAGCGCTGCCGGCCTGCTTTGAATTCGACGCAAGTGAACGACACGGAGACGACGATGCGAACCCCCATGCCCTGGCTCATCACTTCTGCGCTGGCCCTGGCCGGCGCCAGCGCCCAGGCGCAAGACGCCCGCGCCTTGCAGCAGCAGGCGCTGGCCGCCACCTGCGCCACCTGCCACGGCACCCAGGGCCGGGCGGTTGAAGGCGCCGTGGTGCCCGGCCTGGCCGGGTTGCCCGCGCCTTACATGGCCGAGCAGATGCGCGCGTTCAAGAGTGGCGCCCGAGCCGCCACGGTGATGCATCAACTGGCCAAGGGCTACAGCGATGCGCAGATCGACCAACTTGCGGCCTTCTACGCCGTCCAGAAACGCTAA
>JAYUPO010000165.1:0-4356 GCA_043760085.1 Burkholderiales bacterium | reverse complement strand
GGCTGGCGGTGCAGCAGCACGCTGTGTTCGGGGTGGAAGGGTGGGTTGAACCAGAAGCGGCGCTCGCTGGGAAAGTCGGCCTGCATGGTCACATCGACGATCAGGAAGCGATCCTTGAACGTGACGCCCTTGCTTTCCAGGCCCAGCAGTTTGCGCGTGGGTGAGCGCGAGCCGTCACAGGCCACGGCGTGATCGGCCGTGATGGCGTAATCGCCTTCAGGTGTGTTAACGGTCAAGGTGACTTGATCAGTGTCTTGCGTGATGCCCTTGAGTGCATGCTTCCAGCGCAAGTCAATCAAGGGCAGGGCCTGCGCGCGTTCGACCAGGTGGCCTTCCACGACATATTGCTGCAAGTTGATGAAGGCTGGGCGCTCATGGCCGGGCTCGGGTTGCAGGTCGAACTGGTAGACCTGTTCGGCGCCGAAGTACACACGGCCGACTTGCCACGACACGCCCTTGCTCACCATCGGCGCGCCGCAGCCCAGGCGGTCGAAGACTTCCAGCGTGCGCTTGGCAAAGCAGATGGCGCGCGAGCCACTTGCAAGGCAGTCGTCGTCGTCCAGCAGCACCACCGGTTGGCCGCGCTGGGCCAGGTCAATCGCCAGGCTCAGGCCCACGGGCCCGGCGCCGATCACCACCACCGGGTGGTGGGCCGGCTGCGCGGCGTCTTGATCCGCGCTGCGTTCAAACGGGAAGACGACTTGCTGGAAATCCATGGCCGCGCTTGCCCAGATCAGTTTTCCAACGACTGCCACATCTCGATGTCGCGCTGCGCCGTCCACACCCGTGGGTCGGGGTACTTCGTGGCTTCGTCATAGCAGCGCGTCACGTCAAACGGCATGCAATGGTCGAAGATTACCCAGTGGCCGTACCTGGGTTTGAGCTTGGCGTAGGTGGCCTTGTACACGGCATTCAAGTCTTGCCCCGCTGCCACGCCGGAGCGCACGCTGGCCCACATGTCGGCAATGAAGTCGCGCGTGCCTTTCAACCCGGCGGCCACGGCATCGGGTGTGGTGAGCGCAGCGCCGCGGCCAGGTACCAAGGCGCGCGGTTGCAGCGCGGCGATGTTGTCTAACGTTCCAGGCCAGTCTTGAAAGTAGGCGTCGCCGGCATAGGGCGTGGCGTCGAATTCCACCAGGTCGCCAGAGAACAGAATTTTCTGTTCGGGCAGCCAGGCCACCGTGTCGCCCTTGGTGTGGCCGCGGCCGAGCTGGATCAACTGCACTTCCAGCTTGCCGAGCCAAATGCTCATGCGCCCGCTGAAGGTGATGGTGGGCCAGGTCATGCCCGGCGGCACCGATTCAACCGCCTGGAACAGGCGCGGAAAGCGGCCGATCTCGCTGGCTTTGTCAGCCTCGCCGCGTTCAACGATCAGGTCGTACGTGTCGCGGCTGGCGATGATGTGCTGCGGCGCATAACCCGTGGCGCCAAGCACGCGCACCGCGTGGTAGTGGCTCAGCACCACGTAGCGGATCGGCTTGTCGGTCACCGTGCGGATGTGGCGGATCACGTCTTGCGCCATCACCGGCGTGGCTTGCGTGTCGACCACCATCACGCAGTCGTCGCCAACGATCACGCCGGTGTTGGGGTCGCCCTCGGCGGTGTAGGCGTAGGCGTTGTCGCTGAGTTTGGTGAAGCTGACCTTTTTGACTTCCAGGTCAGCCTGCGAGGCAAAGGCTTTGCTCATGGTGGCTTTCGGGTTGGCAATGGTGAATGGCGCTGCGCGGGTGTTTACTTCAACGCCCAGTTGTATTCGATGGCGGCAGTGCCCGGTGGCTTGCCCGGCGTGGCCGGGAACTTGCATTGCCGCACCAGCGCCATCGCGGCGTTGTCCAGCATCTGGTGTTCCTTGGTGCCGCCGCTGCTGCGCGACACGCTGGTGCTGGTGACGGCGCCGTTGGCATCGACCGTGAAGGTCACCACGGTCACGCCAGTGGCGCGGGCCTGAAAGGCGGCGTCGGGGTAGGCCGGCGGCGGGCATTGGCCGCTGCGCAGTTCCACCTCGCGCCCGCCCGTGCTGGCGCTGGTGCCTGCGCCGCCCGCCGCGCCTGTACCGCCGAGTTGTGCGCAACCGGCCAAAAGGGTGGCCAGCGCGGCCAAGGCCCAGGGCTGCGGCAACGAAATGCTAGTGTGCGAGTGCGTCATCAAATGATCCGTGTAAAGAATGAAAGGCGGGAATTGTGGCGCGGCTGTTGGCGGCGAGTCTGTTGCACGGGGCAGCGGCCAGACCGGGGCCGGGCACCCGGATACAACACGGACAATCGCCGCCCATGCGCGTGCTCGCCCTCACCCCGCCGATGACCCAGCTGAACACGCCGTATCCGGCCACGGCTTACCTCACCGGTTTCCTGCGTTCGCGCGGCGTCGATGCGGTGCAGCAAGACCTGGCCATCGAGCTGTTCCATGCCCTGTTCAGCGCGCCGGGCCTGGCGCAATTGCGTGACGCCGTGGCCGCCACGCCCGCCGCAAACCGGGGTGCGGCCAGTGCGTTCTTTGCCGGCGCATTCAATCGTTACCGCGCCACGTTGCTGCCCACGCTGGCCTTCCTGCAAGGGCGCGACGCCACGCTGGCACAGCGCATCGGCACGCGCCGGTTCCTGCCTGAAGGCCCGCGCTTCGCGGCGCTTGATGTCTACGTGGCCGAAGACGGCGCTGACCCCCTGGCCTGGGCCTTCGGCGCGCTGGGCCAGCAAGACCGGGCGCGCCACCTGGCCACGCTGTACCTGAACGACCTGGCCGACGTGTGGCGCGAAAGCGTGGACGCGCGTTTCGAGTTCGTGCGCTACGCCGAGCAGTTGGCGCAAAGCCAGGCCAGCTTCGAGCCCCTGGCGCAGGCCCTGGCCGCGCCGCGTAACCTGATCGACCAGCATCTGCATGCGCTCGCCCTGGCCGAGTTGGAGAAGCATGCGCCGCAGCTCGTGCTGCTCACCGCGCCATTCCCCGGCAACGTGTACGCCGCGTTTCGCATCGCCCAAAGCATCAAGCAGCACGCGCCGCACATCACCACCGTGCTGGGCGGCGGCTATGCCAACACCGAACTGCGCGCCTTGCGCGAGCCGCGGGTGTTTGATCACTTCGACCATGTCACGCTCGACGCCGGCGAGCGCCCGCTGCTGGCGCTGATCGAGCACCTGCAAGGCCGGCGCAGCGCCGCGCGCCTGGTGCGCACCTACGTGCGCGACGTGGCCACGCAGCAGGTGAAGTACCTCAACTTCGTCGAGCCCGACATTGCTTTCGAAGACTGCGGCACGCCCACCTGGGCCGGGTTGCCGCTGGAACGCTATGTTTCGCTGCTCGACCTGCTCAACCCCATGCACCGGCTGTGGAGCGACGGGCGCTGGAACAAGCTCACCGTGGCCCAGGGCTGCTACTGGAAGCAATGCAGCTTTTGCGACGTCAGCCTGGACTACATCTCGCGCTTCGAAGCCGCTTCTGCCACCACGCTGGTGAATCGCATTGAGTCAATCGTTAACGAAACCGGTGTCACGGGTTTTCACTTCGTCGATGAAGCCGCGCCGCCCAAGTCGCTGAAGGCGCTGGCGCTGGAACTGCAAGCCCGCGGCAGCGCCATTTCGTGGTGGGGCAACATCCGCTTCGAAAAGACCTTCACGCCGGCGTTGGCGCAGCTGCTGGCCGGCAGCGGTTGCATTGCCATTTCGGGTGGGCTGGAAGTGGCGTCCGACCGGCTGCTCAAGCTCATGAAGAAGGGCGTGTCGGTGGCCCAGGTGGCGCGCGTGACCAAGGCCTTCAGCGACGCCGGCATCCTGGTGCACGCCTACCTGATGTATGGCTTCCCGACGCAGACCGTGCAAGACACGGTTGATGCGCTCGAATACGTGCGCCAGTTGTTCGCCGCGGGTTGCATCCAGTCCGGTTTCTTTCACCGCTTCGCCTGCACCGTGCATTCGCCGGTGGGGCGCGACCCGGCGGCCTACGGCATCACGCTGCAAGCCTTGCCCGATGGCGGCTTTGCGAAGAACGATGTCGCCTTCATCGACCCCACGGGTGTGGATCACGACGCGCTGGGCGTGGGGCTGAAGAAGGCGATCTACAACTACATGCACGGCATCGGGCTGGAGCAGGATGTGCGCCGCTGGTTCCCGATGAAAGTGCCGCGCAGCCGCGTGCCGCCGGACTTCATCGAACTGGCGCTGGGTTGATCGGCCGGCCGGCGGCGGCAGCGGCAACAGCGGTTGGAGACCAGGGGATTGATGCCGCGCCTGTGCGGTGCTATTTTGAGTGCCGCGGCGCCAGCCGTCGCCGCCGCTCAACCCCTGGAGGCAAACATGAAACTGGCAATCACTATCCATCTGCCCCGCCATGCATTGACCCTGGCCGCCCTGACGCTGGCCACGG
>JAYUPO010000164.1:0-4364 GCA_043760085.1 Burkholderiales bacterium | reverse complement strand
CCGGCTGGCGCCGGCTGAGGCCGCGGCGCAAGGCGCGCGCGTGCGCCCGGCGGACGGACTGGCGCACGGCCCGGCGGCGCTGGCGGATTGCGACCTGGCGATTGAATCGGTGCCCGAAGACCGCGCATTGAAGAGCCAAGCCCTGGCGCAGTTGCAAACGGCGCTTCCTGCTCATGCCCTGCTGGCCAGCAACACCTCGGGCCTGCCCATCGCGGGCCTGGCCTTGAATCTCCCAGCACCCGAACGTTTTCTGGGCCTGCACTTCTTTTCGCCGGTGCAGCGCATGCGGTTGGTCGAAGTGGTGCGCGGCCCAGCCACGTCGGCCGCGACCTTGCAGCAGGCCTTGAGCTGGATGCGCCAACTCGGCCAGCAGCCGATCGTCGTGCGCGACGGCCCGGGCTTCTTCACCTCGCGCGTCTTCGCGGCCTACCTGGATGAGGCCGTGGCGATGGTGGGTGAAGGTGTGGACGCGGCGCGCATCGATGCCGCGGCGTTGGCCCTGGGCCGCGCCATCGGCCCGCTGGCGCTGCTGGATGACATCGGCTTGCGCCTGAACGTGCAGCAAGCCGAGCAAGCGCGCGCCGATGGCCTGCCGGAACGCTTCTGCCGCCCGTTGGCTGCGCCCGTGTTGCAGGTGTTGCTGCAAGAGGGTCGCGCCGGCCGGCGCCAAGGCGGCGGCTTCTACGAAGAAGTGCTTGGCGGCGCACGCCAGCCTTGGGCCGGTTTGACCAAACACTTCACTCCACACGACAAGCAGCCCGGTCTGGCGCGCATCGGCCAGCGCCTGCGCTGGGTCGAGGTGCTGGAGGCGCTGCGCTGCCTGGAAGAAGGCGTTGTCGCATCGGCCGACGACGCCGACACGGCCTCGCTGCTCGGCCTGGGCTTCCCGGCAGCCGGCGGCGGCGTGCTGCGCTGGGCCGAAGACTTCGGCCTGGCCGCGGGCGTGGCCCTGTGCGACACGCTGGAGCGCGAGCACGGGCCGCGCTTTGCGCCTTCGGCCTGGCTGCGCAGCGTGGCCGGTTCAGGCAAAGGCCTGGCCGCGTGGCGAGCACGACCTGGAAACCTGGGCGGCCAATATCGTGCGCTAGTGTAATATTTGCTGGTGCCAGGCCGCCGCATTCGGCGGGCCTGCGCCACGCCCCTTTCCGGAGTGAAGCCCCATGGTCTTGAGCGACGAGCAAAAAGCCCTGCAACAGGCCGCGCGCCGCTTCGCCCGCGAGCGGCTGCTGCCTGAATACCAGAAGCGCGAACGTACCGGCACGCTGGACCGCGCGCTGCTGGCCGAGATGGGCCAGCTCGGCTTCATGGGCATGGATCTGCCCGAAGCACTCGGCGGCATGGGGGTCGATTCCGTCACCACCGGGCTGGTGGCCGAAGAGCTGGCCTATGGCGACTTCAACATCAGCGCCGTGCCGGTGGGCATCTCGCTCAACGGTGCCATCTTGATGCGCCACGCCGCGCCGCAAGTGCGCAACGAATGGGTGCCGCGCATGACTCGCGGCGACGCGGTGGTGGCCATCTGCCTGACCGAGCCGCGCGGCGGGTCTGATGCGTCTAACCTGCAACTGCGTGCGCGCCGGGGCTCGGATGGGGGCGACCATTACGTCATCAACGGCGAAAAAACCAGCATCACCTTTGCTGACCGGGCCGACGCTTACCTCATCTTCGCGCGCACCGGCACGCCCGAGCAGGGCGCCAAGGGCGTGAGCGCATTCTTCATTCCCTTTGAGGGCACGAAGGGCATTTCCAGAACGCACTTTGACGACGTGGGCAGCGCCATCATCGGCCGCGGCTCGGTGTTCTTTGACGACGTGCGCGTGCCAGTGAGCCACATGCTTGGCGACGAAGGCAAGGGTTTCACGCAGGTGATGCAAGGCTTTGATTACAGCCGCGCGCTGATCGGCCTGCAATGCGTGGGCGCGGCGCAGGCCTCGCTCGATGAAGCCTGGGCCTACAGCAAGGAACGCGTTGCATTCGGCAAGCCGATTGGCCAGTTTCAGGGCGTGAGCTTTCCGCTGGCTGAGTACGAAGCGCACATCGCCGCGGTGCGCCAGCTCTGCTACCACACCCTGGCGCTGCGCGACGCCGGCTTGGCCCATACCGCCGAAGCCGCCATGTGCAAATGGCTGGGCCCAAAGACCGCGTTCGACGCCATCCACCAGTGCCTGCTCACGTTCGGCCACTACGGCTGGAGCAAAGACCTGCCCCACCAGCAACGGCTGCGCGACGTGATGGGCCTGGAAATCGGCGATGGCACGGCGCAGGTGATGAAGCTCATCATCGCGCGCGAACGCATCGGCCGCGTCGCGGTTCAGTATTGACACCGAGTTGACACCGAGGCCGTTCAACATGCCCTACCAATCCGTTTTCCGCGCCGATCTGTTCAAGGGCCAGACCCACATCGTTACCGGCGGGGGCAGCGGCATGGGGCGCTGCGTGGCGCATGAACTCACGGCCCTGGGTGCGCACGTGGCGCTGGTGGGCCGCACGCTCGAGAAGCTGGCTGCGGTGGCAGCCGAGATCGCGCAAGACGGCGGCAGCGCCAGCACCCATGTGGCCGACATCCGCGAAGAGCCGCAGGTCATCGCGGCCATTGAAGCCGTGCTTGCCGCGCGCGGGCGCATCGACGGCCTGGTAAACAACGCCGGCGGCCAGTACCGCGCGGCGATGAAGACCATCTCCACCAAGGGCTTCGAGGCCGTGGTGCGCAGCAACCTCACCGGCGGCTTCATCTTCATGCGCGAGGTCTATAACCGCTGCATGCAGGCCAACGGCGGCGCCATCGTCAACGTGATTGCAGACATTTCGAACGGCTGGCCCGACTTTGCGCATTCGGGCGCGGCGCGCGGCGGCATGCTCACACTCACCGAAACCGCCGCCTGCGAATGGGCCTGCTCGGGCGTGCGCGTGAACTGCGTGGCGCCCAGCGGCATCGCCTCCAGCGGCTTTGACCACTACACGCCCGAGGCGCAGGCCAAGATCCTCGAATTCCCACCCACCGTGCCCTTGCAGCGCTTTGGCACCGAGGCCGAAATCTCATCGGCCATCGTCTACTTGCTGTCGCCCGCGGCGGCTTACATCACGGGCTCGTGCATCCGCGTTGACGGCGGTACCCCGAACAACCGGCCCAGCTACTGGAAGCTCGAAGCCGGGCGCAGCACGGCCCCGTTCACCGGCTTTCATCGTTCAGTGTTGCCAGAGCTGCTGCGGCGCAACCCATGAATCTGGCCGCTGACGATTTGGAGCTGGCCGCTCGCATCGAGCGCTACCTGGCGCAGCAGCTCGGCCATGCCGTTCAGGTGGGCGCACTCAAGCGTTTCCCCGTTGGCTTTTCGTGGTTAACCTATGGTCTCACTGTGCGCGGCCTGCCCCCGCCGGGCGCTGAGCAAGAGCTGATTTTGCGCATCGGCTCCGACGCCGGCTTGTTCGCCCCCTACCAGGCCGCGCCGCAAGTGCTGGCGATGCAGTCTCTTGTGGGCAGTGCCGTGCCCGTGCCCAAGGTGTACGGGAGCAGCGAAGACGAATCCATCCTCGGCGCGCCGTTCATGTTCTGCGAGAAAGTACAAGGCGCGGCCGTGGTGCCCTGGGTCTCGCCCAGCGCGCCGCCGCTGGAAGAGGGCTTGCGGCGCGGCCTGGGCATGCAATTCATCGACGCCCTGGCCGCCTTGCACCGGCTTGACTGGCAGGCCAAGCCCATTGCCGCGCTGGCCCACGGCATCAGCGCTCAGAACGCCGCGCTGCGCAACGTTGAAGAGTGGGAAGATCATTTCAAACGTTGGGCGATGCGGCCCTACCCATTGGCCGAGTGGGGCATCCGCTGGCTGAAGGCGAACGCGCCGGTGGCGCCGCGCGTGGCCATCGTGCACGGCGACTACCGCACCGGCAATTTTCTGGCGCAAGGCGGGCACATCACCGCCATCCTCGACTGGGAACTCGTCCACCTGGGCGACCCGCATGAAGACCTGGCCTGGGCCAGCCTGCCGATGTACAGGGGCGGCAGCCCCTACCTGTGCCGGCTGTGCGAGCCCGACTGGTTTTATGAACGCTACGCGCAGCAATCGGGCATCGACGTGAGCATGGCTTCGGTGCATTACTACCAGGTGTTCTCGCTGCTCAAGCTGGCCGCCACGCACATGGCCGCGGCACGCTGCTTTGAAGACCGCCGCAGCAACGACATGCGTATGCCGGCCATGGGCAGCCAGGTGGCCACCTGCCTGCGCCAGATGGACAAAGCCATTCAGAAGGGGCCCTGAGAGGGTGTAGAAGAAAACAATATCTCGCGCGTTATGCTCTGATCGAAGCATGTGTGGGCGAGGTATCCGATGGTCAAGAGGGCGCAGATTGAGCAACCCGGACGGCCCGGG
>JAYUPO010000163.1:0-11806 GCA_043760085.1 Burkholderiales bacterium | reverse complement strand
TGCGAACACACCGGCGATCGACCGCGCCGCCTTGATGGAAAGCCTGCGCATCGGCGCGCGCACCAGCCCGCGGCTGGTGCTGCGGGTGGTGGATCTGTTCCTGGCCGACACGCCGGGCGTGCTGGCCGAATTGGCTGAAGGCCTGTCGCGCCAACGCTGCGAGCAGGTCGAGCGCGCGGCCCATTCGCTCAAATCAACCAGCGCCATGGTCGGCGCGGTGGCGCTGTCAGCCCTGGCCGCGCGCACCGAAGAGCAGTGCCGCGGCGGGCGGCTCGACGGTGTGGCGCAGCAGGCCGAGCAGCTCAAACATCTGCATGCACAGGCCGCGCGCGAGCTGGCGGCATTGCGCGGCGAACTGGCGCAGTCGTCATGATCGAGCTTGCCAACCAGCGCGTGCTGGTGATCGACGACGACGCCATGCTGCGCCTGATGGTGCGCGAGTGCCTGGAACAGGCCGGCCTGCAAGTCGTCGAGGCCAGCAACGCCGAAGACGGCCTGGCGCACTTCGAGCGCGAAGGCTGTGAACTGGTGCTGGTGGACTTGCTGCTGCCCGGCATGAACGGCCACCAGGCGTGCGAGCGCCTGCGCCGCCACCCCGACGGGCGCAACCTGCCCATCATCGTGATGACCGGGCGCGACGACCGCGAGTCCATCTGTTGTGCCTACGACAGTGGCGCCACCGACTTCGTCACCAAGCCCATCGTGTGGGACTTGCTGCCCTACAAGGTGCGCTATGCGCTGCGCAGCCACCGCACCCTGAGCGAGTCGCTGCAACACCAGACGCAGCTGGCCCATGCGCAGCGCCTGGCTCACCTGGGCAGTTGGGAATGGCAGCCCGGGGCGGCCCGGTTGCAGTGTTCGGATGAGATGTTCCGCATCCACGGCATGCAGCCCGACGGCGTGGCGCGCAGCCTGGGCGACATGCTCGAATGCGTGCACGCGGATGACCGCGACGCGGTGCGCCAGGCGCTGCAGCAAGCGCTCGAACAGGGCCGGCCGTATGCGCTGGAATTCCGCATCGTGCGCCCTGACGGCAGCGTGCGCCGCTTGTTCGAGCAGACCGATGTGGAATGCGACGCGCGCGGCCAGGTGCTGGCGCTGCGCGGCATCCGGCTGGACATCACGCAGCGCGTCGAGGCCGACCAGCGCATCCGCACCCTGGCCTATTTCGACGCGCTCACCGGCCTGCCCAACCGTTCGCTGCTGCGCGAGATGGCGCAGCACTGGCTGCCCTACGCGGCGCGGCGCGGGCTGTGCAGCGCGGTGCTGGTGGTCGACATCGACCGTTTCAAGTTCATCAACGAAACCCTCGGCGCGCCGGTGGCCGACGACGTGCTCAAGCAGGTGGGCCAGCGCCTGCGCGACTGCGTGCGCGCCAGCGACCTGAAGGGCGTGAACATCGGCGAGCATGCCGACGAGCCGGTGGCGCGGCTGGGTGCCGACGAGTTCACCGTGCTGCTGGTTGACGTCGGCGACCCCGACCAGGCGTTGCGCGTGGCGCAGCGCCTGATCCGCGCCATCGCCCTGCCGATGCAGGTGCAGGAGCACCGGCTCGACCTGAGTTGCAGCATCGGCGTGGCGCTGTCGCCGCAGGACGGCCAGGACGCCGACGTGCTGCTCGGCCGCGCCGGCACCGCCATGGGCGTGGCCAAGCGCGCCGGGCGCGACCAGGTGCGTTTCTATGACGGCGCCATGGGCAGCGCGGTGCTGCTGCGCGCAACGCTGGAAAGCGAGCTCAAGCGCGCGCTCGACGGCGGCGAATTCCGCCTGGTCTACCAGCCCAAGGTGGCGATGCGCGAGCGCCGCGTGGTCGGCGCCGAGGCCTTGATCCGCTGGCAGCACCCACGGCGCGGCCTGGTCAACCCGGGCGAGTTCATTGCCGTGGCCGAAGACTCGGGTTTGATCGTGCCGATGACGCATTGGGTCATCCGCCAGGTCTGTGCCCAGCAAGCCGCCTGGCGTGACGCTGGCCTGGCGCTGCAGCCGGTGTCGATCAACCTGGCCGCGGCCAGCCTGAGCGGCGATGACCTGGTGCACAGCGTGGCCGCGGCGCTGCAACGCCACGGCTTGCGTGCGCAGGACATCGAGTTCGAGGTCACCGAAAGCAGCCTGATGGGCGACCTGGACCGCGCTAACCGCGTGCTGCGTGCGCTCAAGGCCCTGGGCACGCGCATTGCGATCGACGACTTCGGCACCGGCTATTCGTCGCTCACTTACCTGAAGCGCTTTCCGGTGGACGTGTTGAAGATCGACCGCAGCTTCGTGATGGACATCGGCTTGAACGGCCACGACACGGCACTCACCACCGCCATCATCGCCATGGGTTTGAGCCTGAACCTGGAACTGGTGGCCGAAGGCGTGGAAACCCCAGCGCAGGCCGAGTTCCTGCTGGCGCGCGGTTGCGCGCTGGCGCAGGGCTACCTGTACGCCAAACCGCTGGCTGAAGCGGCCTTTGCGCAACTGCTGGCGCACGGGCTGGCGGTGCCGACGCTGCCGACGACGCCGACGACGCCGACGACGCGCTGAAGCCGCGGCGGCGGCAAGTGCGAGGGTGCTCGGGGTGGGTGGGGGCTGAAGCCGCGGCCGGCCCTGGGGGGCCGGCTGCCCTCAGTCACGGGCGCTTCGGGGCGCGCCGCTTAACTCGCTGCGCTCACTGCGTTCGCTGCGCTCAGACAGGCGCGGCGAATATGTTGACGAAGCGCGTGAGTACACGCGCCGCCCCGAAGCCCCCGCGCCTTCGGCGCTGGCTTCTTTATGCCCCCACCCACCCCGAGCACCCTCGCACTTGCGGCACCGGCCGTGACGCGGGCATGTGCGCGGTGCACCGCTGGTTCCCGCAAGGCCGACCTTGCGTGCTCGAGCCCATGCGCGCAAGAGCAGTTGGTCGTCAGGCATCAAACGCGCGCCCCGCCAGCCCAGCGCGCGCCATCCAGTGGCGCGTCAGCGGCGTGGCCGGCTTGGCCAGCAGGCGTTCGTTGAGCAGGGCGCGGCCCAAGGCCTTGGCGTTGCCGGTGCATGCCGCGGCGAGCAGGGTCTGGTCGATGACATCGCGCTGGGCATGGCTGCCGCCCAGGCGCTGGGCGTTGCCGCGCACGCTGTACAGCGCCTGCGCGGCGGTATCGGCATCGCCCTTGGCCAGGGCCAGCAGGGCGCGCAGCAGCGGCACGCCGACCTCACGCGCCATCGGGTGGTTGCTGCGGCCGCGTTCGTCGGCGGCCATGGCGCGCTGGGCGCAACGCGCCAGCCAGGCTTCGGCACGCGGCACGTCGCCGGCGCCCAGCAGGGCCAGCACCCAGTGCACATCATTGAAGGCGTAGTAGCCCGGCTCCATCTCGCCCCAGCCGGCCACCAACTCGGCGCAACGCGATGAAACATCGGTGCCCAGCAGGTGCAAGCGCCACAGCAGCGCGGCGGCGTCAACGCGGTGCAGGGTGATGAGCAAGGGCGCGCCGGCCATGCGCGTGTCGTACAGGCGCAGCGCGCCTTCGGTGTCCATGCCCTCCAGGCGGAACAGTGCCTTGTGCCACCACAGGTGGCCGGCAAAGCCATTGCCTTCGGCCCAATGGGCCTGGTGCTGGCGCAACCAGGTGGCGCCTTCTTCGTGCCGGCCCTGCATCTCCATGACATGCGCCACAGCGTGGATGGCCCAGGGCACACGCGGGTCGATGTCGAGCGCGCGGCGGCCGCAGTCCTCGGCCTGCGGGTACAGGTTGCTTTCTTCCAGGCCAAAGGCGTACAGCGCCAGAACATGCGGGTACAGCGCGTCGTCGGTCGGCCATTCGGGCAGGGCGCGTGCCGGGCGCTGGCGCAAGCCGGCGGTGTCGCCGCGGTAGAAGTCCCACAACTGCGCCCATTGCAGCGCCAGGGCGTCGCGCGGGTGCTCGATCAGCAACTCATCCCAGGTCTTGCAGGCGGCCTGCCAACGGCCCTGGGCAATGAGCTGCACGGCATGCAGATGGGCGCGTTCGCGCGCCGGTGCGGGGGTTGCAACACTTGCGCTCAAGGCTTCGGCCTGGCGCAGGTGCGCGCTGGCCTGCTCATGCATCGCGCTTTCGGTCAGGCTGAGCAGGAAGCCGGCCTTCATGGTGTGCGGCAGGGCCCACGCCGGGTCGGCGGCAATGGCCGCGTCCAGGTCGGCCAGCGGCGCGTCGTAAAAAGTCATCATGCGCCACAGCGCCTGTTCGCACGCCGCTTGCGCCACCGCGCTGGCGCTGCCCTGCGGGTTGCCGCGCGTGTCGGCCGGGTATTGGCTCATTGGCGGGCTTTGGTGCTGCGCACTGCGGGGCTCATGGCTGCGGCCAGGCCCGTTGCGCGGGCCGAAGTTGTTCCCAGGCGCGGGCCAGGCGCAGCACGCCCAGGTCGTCGTGGCGCCGGCCGGTGATCTGCAAACCGATCGGCGTGCCGCTTGCCGTGTAGCCGCAGTTGATCGACGCCGAAGGCTGCTCGCTCATATTGAAGGCCACGGTGAACGCGATGTGCTCGAACGGGCGCTGCGCATCGTCGCTCGGCGCGGCCAGCGCCGCGGGGTAGCTGGCGATGGGCGCCACGGGCGAGAGCACGAAGTCGAACGGCTGGCACGCGGCCACCGCGGCGTCGCGCATGGCCGCCATCTGGCTGTAGCCGTTGAACACCGCGGCCGCGCTGTACTGCGCCGCCGGCGCCACCCATTCCAGGATGTAGGGCAGGATGCGCGCGCGCCGTTCGGGCGGCAGCGCGACGATGTCCAGGTGCGAGCGCATGCGCCAGAAATGATCGAGCCCGTCGATCATGCTGCGCGTGATGTAGGGCGCCAGTTCGGCCACTTGCGCGCCCTGGCGTTCGAAGATGTGTGCCGCGGCGCGCACGGCCTGGCTGATCTCGGGGTCCACCGCCAGGCCCCACCCGGCGTCAAGCTGCAAGCCGATGCGCAGGCCGCGCACCGGGCGCTCCAGATCGAGCCACGCAATGTCCTGGTGCGGCAGGCTCATCGCATCGCGCCAATCGGGCTGGCTCAGCACCTGCATCAGCAGCGCGGCGTCCAGCACCGTGCGCGTCATCGGCCCGGCCACGCGGCCGGCAAACGGCGGGTTGATGGGAATGCGGCCCAGGCTGGGCTTCAGGCCGAACACGCCGCACCAGGCCGCAGGCAGGCGGATCGAGCCGCCGATGTCGGTGCCCAGGTTCAGCGGCGCATAACCGGCCGCTGCAGCGGCGCCGGCGCCGGCGCTGCTGCCGCCGGGGTTGGTGGCCGGGTTCCAGGGGTTGCGCGTGAGCTTGTGAAAGCTTGAAAGGCCAGACGACAACATGCCGTAGTCGGGCATCGTGGTCTTGCCCAGCAACACCGCGCCGGCTTCGCGCAGGCGCGCCGCGGGTGGCGCGTCGTGCGGCTGCGGTGTGAGCAGGCTGGCCGCGCTGCCCAGCGGCATGGGCACGTCGCGCGTGGCGATGTTTTCCTTCAGCAGCACGGGCACGCCATCGAGCGCACCTTGTGGCGTGCGCGCCAGCCAGCGCTGCGTGCTGGCCGCGGCCTGGGCCAGCGCGCCTTCGGGGTCGAAGGCATAGGTGGCGCACAACTGCGGCTCCCAACGTTCGATGTGAGCCACAAAGGCGCGGCAAGCTTCAAGCGGCGAGGCTTCACCCTGGGCATACAGGGCGAGCAGTTCGGTGGCGCTGAAGTCGTTGAGTTGGGCCATGTCGCTTGGCGTCAGTGTGGAGGGATTGTGGTGCCAGGAAACTGAGCCCTACACCTGCGGCACAGCGGCCAGCAGGCTGCGCGTCACCGGGTGCTGGGCGTGGGCAAACAATTCACTCGGCGCACCGCGTTCGACCACCCGGCCTTCCTGCAGCACCAGCACTTCGTCGCACATCAGGTTCACCACCGCCAGGTCGTGGCTGATGAACAGGTAGCTCAGGCCGTAGCGCTGTTGCAGATCGAGCATCAGGTTCAGCACCTGGGCCTGCACCGAGACATCCAGCGCGCTCACCGGCTCGTCGGCCACGATCAACTGCGGCCGCGTGATCAGGGCACGCGCAATGGCAATGCGCTGGCGTTGGCCGCCGGAAAACTCATGTGGGTACTTGGCGCCGTCGCTGGCGCGCAAGCCCACCGCGGCCAGCACCTCGGCGCAGCGCGCCTGCTGCTCGGTGCGGCCGGCGCCTTGCAGCAAGGCCAGCGGCTCGGCCACGGTCTGGGCCACCGTGCGGCGCGGGTCGAGCGAACCAAAAGGGTCTTGAAACACCATCTGCATGTGGCTGCGCAGCGCGCGCAACTCAGTCGTGCCCAGGGCCTGCACGTCGTGCCCCAGCACCTTCACGCTGCCCGAAGTGGGCGGCTCCAGCGCCATCACCAGCCGCGCGATGGTGGATTTGCCGCAACCCGATTCGCCCACCAGGCCCAGGCTGCGCCCGGTGGTCAGGCTGAAGCTCACGCCCTGCACCGCCGCCACCACCGGCGCGGCCGCCCAGAGCTGGCGGCGCGACAGGCGGTAGTGCTTGACCAGTTCGTGCACCTCAAGCAAGGGCGGGGCCGCATTCATGGCGGCAGGCCTAACACATCACTGCGCAGGCAACGCGCTTCATGGCCGGGGCCCAGGCGCTGCAAGGGCGGCGGCGCGGCGCTGCACGCCGGCAAGGCATGCTCGCAGCGCTGCGCAAAGGGGCAGCCGTCGCCCAGGTCAGCCAGTTCGGGCACGCGCCCGGCAATCGTGGCCAGGCGGCTGCCGCGCGCCGCGTCCAGACGCGGGCGGGCCGCGAACAGGCCGCGCGTGTAGGGGTGGGCCAGGTGCTTGAACACGGCCGCGGTGGGCCCGCTTTGCACCACCGTGCCACCGTACATGACCAGCAGCTGCTGCACGTTTTCGGCCATCAGGCCCAGGTCGTGGCTGATCAGCAGCAGCGCCATGCCGTCTTCGCGCACCAGCTCGGCAATCAGCCTGAGCACTTCGCGCTGCACGGTGGCGTCCAGCGCGGTGGTGGGCTCATCAGCAATCAACAGCGCCGGCCCGCAGGCCAGGGCAATGGCCAGCACCACGCGTTGGCGTTGCCCGCCCGAGAGCTGGTGCGGGTAGGCGTCCAGGCGCGCCGCGGCCTGCGGCAGTTGCACGCGCTGCAGCAAGCGCAGCGCTTCGGCGCGCGCGGCGGTGCGGTCAAAGCCCTTGTGCAGGCGCAAGGTTTCGCCGATTTGCCGGCCCACGCTATGCAGCGGGTTGAGCGCGGACATGGGTTCCTGAAAGACCATGCCCAGGCGCGCGCCGCGCAAGGCGCACCAGGCGGGCTCGCCCAGCGTGGTCAACTCCCGGCCTTCGAATTGAATCGAGCCGGTCACGCCCGCGCCTTCGGGCAGCAGGCCCATCAAGGCCAGCGCGGTGAGCGACTTGCCGCAGCCCGATTCGCCGATCAAGCCCAGTGTTTGCCCGCGTTCCAGCGCGAACGACACGCCGCGCAGCGCCGCCACCGGCCCGCGCGGGCTGGGCAAGGTGACGCGCAAGCCCTGCACTTGCAGAAGGTTCATGCAAACAAGTATCGGCCAAGCCAGGCGCTCGGCTGACCGTGCGTTTCGTCACACGCGGTCGGCGGGCCGTGATCTGGCGGCTGCGGAAGTGTCAATTCGTTGCGCCAGTTGCGGCTCGCCGGGCTGCCAGCACTTGGGTTGCGCGCGCCGGCGGCCGATACCCAGCCAGAGCCGGCACGCCCGCATGCAGTGGGTGCGCCGCCGATGACGCCACGCCCGCTGGTCGGGCTTGCAGGGAACCTACATGATCAAACCTCCCCTTCGCCTTGCTGCCGTCGCGCTGGCCGCGGCCTTGTTGGCCACGGCCGCCGCCGCCCAGTCGCCCGCCGACTTGCGCGGCGCCGTGGTGCGCACACTGAGCAACAACCCCGAGCTGACGCTGAAGTTCCACACCTTGCAGGCCGCCACCGACGCGCAGGACATTGCGCGCAGCGCGCGCCGGCCCCGGGTGGAGCTGAATGCCGACATCGGGCACGACCGCTCCAGCTTCAGCGGCGCAGCCGGCGAGAACCTCAACCGCGCCGGCGTCGGCGTCAGCGTGACACAGCTGTTGTGGGACGGCCTGGGCACCAGGAGCGAGATCGCACGCGCCGGCCATGAACGGCTGGGCCGCTACTTCGACTTGCGCGAAAGCAGCGAGCAGTTGGCGCTGGAAGCCGCGCGCGCGCATTACGACGTGCTGCGCTACCGCCAGCTCGTGCGCCTGGCCGACGACAACCTCGCCCAGCACAAGCAGGCGGCGCAGAAGATCGATGCGCGCGTCAAAGCCGGCGTGGGCCGCGGGGTCGACCTGGAGCAGGCCAATGCCCGGCTGGCGCTGGCCGAATCAAACGTTAACGCCGAGCGCGCCAACCTGCACGATGTGGGTGCGCGTTACCAGCGCCTGGTGGGCGAAGCGCCGGCCAAGACGCTGGGCATGTACGTGCTTGACGGCGGCGTGCCGGCCACGCCGCTGGATGCGCTGAAAACCGCGGTGGGCACCAGCCCGGCGATCAGCGCCGCGATCGAGAACATGCGCGCCGCACGCGCTGCGGTGAGCACCCGCACATCTGCCCTGCAGCCGCGCGTGGAGGCCCGAGTGCGCGCCGGCGCGGGCCGCAACTACCTGTCGCAGGTGGGGCGCACTTCGGATGCCGCGGCCGAGGTGGTGCTGAACTGGACGCTGTTCGACGGCGGCGCCAGCCATGCGCGCGTGCGCCAGCAGGCCAACCTGGTGCACCAGGCCATCGACATGCGCGACAAGGCCTGCCGCGATGCGCGCCAGACCGCGGTCATTGCCTACAACGACCTGGGCCGGCTGGGCGACCAGCTCATCCACCTGGAGCGCAACACCCTGGCCATCGAACGTGCCCGCGACGCCTACCGGCAACAGTTCGACATCAGCCAGCGCAGCCTGCTGGACTTGCTCAACGCCGAGAACGAGGCCTACACCGCGCGCCGTGCGCAGGCCAATGCGCAGTTCGACCGCGCCCTGGCCTATGCGCGCACGCACGCCGCGCTGAACCAGCTCGTCACCCAACTGGGCATCGGCAGCTCGCAGTTGGCCGAAGTTGAAGACTGGGACGCCGGCAGCGACGGCGCCGGCCGCTGCCCGCTGGAGCTGGTGCCCGGCGGCAATGCCGACGCCGGCCCACCGCCGCCGCGCATGGCCGCGGACCCGAACCCGCCGTTGGTGACGATGGCCGTGGCCCCGCCCGCGCCGACAGTGGCCGTGCCCGTGCCCGTGCCGCCTGCCGCCACCACGGCGCCGCCCGTCGCCGTGGCCGCCAGCACCCCCACACCGGCCAGCGCACCTGGCGCTGCCGAGGCCTTCCGCGCCACAGCCGATTCCTTGCCCAACCTGGTGAATGCCTGGGCCGACGCCTGGCGCAGCAAGAGCTTCGAGCGTTACGCCGCGTTCTATGCCACCGACTTTGCCGGCAGTGAAGCCTCGCGCAGCGCCTGGGAAGCCAAGCGCCGCGCGCTGCTGGGCAAGAAGGGCGCGATCAAGCTGACCCTGGGCCAGCCCGAGGTGGTGGACGTGGGTGACGGCCAGTTCGAGACCCGCTTCACGCAGCGCTATGTGTCGTCGAATTTCAGCGACAACGTCAACAAGGTGCTGACCTGGCGCTTCAATGGTGGCCAGTGGCTGATCGTCAAGGAAAGCAATCGTTGAGCGACATGGCCGCAGCCGAGATGGCCGAGGTCGCTGCGATCAACCACAGCGCAACCGTTGCGGCGCAGCGCCTGCGCGAAGACACGCTGCACCCCGACCCGCTGCTGGACTGCCTGGTTGAAGCCTGCCGGCTGCACGGCGTGGCGGCGTCACGCGCCTCACTCAGCGCCGGGCTGCCGCTTGAAGGCGGCCGCCTGTCGCCGGCCCTGGTGGAGCGTGCCGCGGCGCGCGCCGGCATGGCCGCGCGGCTGCAACGCTGCAAGCTTGAAGAGATCGACGCCGCCACGCTGCCGGTGACGCTGCTGCTGCACGGCGACGCCGCCTGCGTGCTCACCGGCTGGGACGCCGCCGGCCAGCACGCCAGCGTGTTGTTGCCACAGACCGGTGCCGGCGCGGTGAGCCTGAGCCGGGCTGAACTATCGGCGCGCTACAGCGGCATCGCCCTGCACCTGCGGCCGCGTTTTCGCTTCGATTCGCGCACCGGCACGCCGGCCGGTGCCGGCAGCGGGCGCCTGGCGCAGCACTGGTTCTTCAGCACCGTGTTGCAACAGCGCGGCGTGTACCAAGACGTGTTGCTGGCCGCGCTGTTGATCAACCTCTTCGCGCTCGCCTTCCCGCTGTTTTCAATGAACGTGTATGACCGCGTGGTGCCCAACGCGGCGCTTGAAACGCTGTGGGCGTTAACGATCGGCGTCAGCCTGGTGCTGGCCGCCGACTACGCGTTGCGCGGCTTGCGCAGTCGCTTTGTTGACGAAGCCAGTGCGCGCATCGACGTGCAACTTTCGGCCACGCTGATGGAGCGCGTGCTGGGCATGCGGCTGGAGCAGCGGCCCGAATCGGTGGGCTCGTTCGCGGCCAACCTGCGCGGCTTTGAGCAGGTGCGCGACTTCATTGCCGCCAGCACCGTCACCACGCTGATCGACCTGCCCTTCGCGCTGCTGTTCCTGGCCGTCATCGCCTGGATCTCACCCTGGCTGGCCCTGCCCGTGGTGGCCGTGGGCGTGGCCATCCTGGGCGTGGGCTGGTTGCTGCAGCAGCGCCTGCACGAATTGGCGCAAACCACCTACCGCGCCGGCGCGCTGCGCAACGCCACGCTGGTGGAAAGCCTGGCCGGCATCGAGACCATCAAGAGCCAGGGCGCGCAAGGTGTGATCCAGGCGCGCTGGGAAAGCACCAACGCATTCCTGAGCGCCACCCAGATCAGGATGCGCGGCCTGTCGGCGCATGCCAGCCACGGCACGGCGCTGCTCAGCCAGGCGGTGTCGGTGGCGCTGGTGGTGATCGGCGTGCACCTGATCGGCGCGCGCGAACTGAGCATGGGCGCGCTCATCGCCTGCACCATGCTGGCCGCGCGCGCGCTGGCGCCGGCCGGGCAGGTGGTGGCGCTGCTGATGCAATACCAGGGCGCGCGCACCGCGCTCGAAGGGCTGGACAAATTGATGAGCCAGCCGCAGGAACGCGACCCCACGGCCACCTATGTGCAGCGGCCCACCCTGCGCGGTGAGATCGAGTTTCGTGGCGTCAGCTTTGCTTACCCGGGCCGGCAAGACAAGGTGCTGGAAAACCTGAGCTTCAAGGTGACTGCGGGCGAGCGCGTGGCGCTGATCGGCCGCGTGGGCTCGGGCAAATCAACCCTGCAGCGGCTGATCATGGGCCTGTACCAGCCGACCGAAGGCGCGGTGCTGATCGACGGCATCGACCTGCGCCAGCTCGACCCGGCCGATCTGCGCCGCAACCAGGCCCAGGTGGCGCAAGACGTGACCCTGTTCCACGGCAGCTTGCGCGACAACATCACCTTCGGCCTGCCGCAGGCCGACGACAGCGCGGTGGTGGAAGCCGCCGAAGTGGCCTGCCTGGGCGAGTTCATCAATCGCCACCCGCGCGGCTTTGACATGCCGGTGGGCGAACGCGGCGAGTTGCTTTCCGGCGGGCAGCGCCAGGCGGTGGGCCTGGCCCGCGCCGTGCTGCACAACGCGCCGATGCTGATGCTCGATGAACCCACCAGTGCGATGGATTTTTCAAGCGAAGCGCAGATCACCGAACGGCTCAGCGCCTTTGCCCAGGGCAAGACGGTGGTGCTGGTGACGCACCGCACCTCGCTGCTCTCAATGGTTAACCGCGTGATCGTGGTCGACGGCGGCAAGATCGTGGCCGACGGGCCG
>JAYUPO010000162.1:0-11873 GCA_043760085.1 Burkholderiales bacterium | reverse complement strand
CGTCAGATGCTTCCACCCACAGCAAGGCGCTGTGCGCCGGCCCCTGCGCCCAGGCATGCTCCAGCGCCAGGCTGGATTTGCCCGCGCCGCCCAGGCCGCTGAGCACGCACCAGCGCGTGGGCTCGTGCGCGGCGCGCGGCACCTCGCCCAAGGCCTGCGCCAGTTCGCGCAACAAGGCCTCGCGCCCGGTGAAGAAGCGGTTGGGTGCCCTGGGCAAGTTGCGCGGCGCGCCTTGGGCCTGGCGCACCAGTTCGCCGATGGGCGAGCGCAGCACTTCAATGGCCAGCCGGCTGGCATCGGCAAAGTGGAACTCCACATGCCGGCCGGCCAAGCGCAGCCGTGCCACATGCTCTTGCTGCAAACGGCGCTGCGCCTCATCGCTGGCATAACGCTCGTGACGTGGCGCGCCACCTTCAGGCGCGCACACGATGAGCCGCTTGCCATGGGCCAGCGCCAGCCAGGCTTCCCACTGCGTATAGGGCAGGCCCGGCCCGCCCGGCGCCAAAAAGGGCGCCAGCATGGGCAGGCGCTTTGGCAGATCGGGGTAGCGCCGGCGGATCACCGCCACCGATGGCTCGCCTGCCATGGCGCCGACCATGTCGCCCACCAGGTGCACCACGCCGTCGCAGGCGCGCAGGTACTCATCGAGCTTGTCCAGCGTGACGCTGCCGCTGGCGATGAAGTCTTCTTGTACCGCCACGCTCACTTCGGGCTGGGTGAGGTCGCGCCGCAGGGCATCGCGGTAGGGCGCGAACTCGGCGCTAACGGCTGAGATGAACAGGTTGGCGATGGCCACGTGGTGCGTTTCCTTCACGCAGCCCAGCAAGATGCGCTCGCCATTTGTGCGCACGTCAGCCGAGGCTTGCCGCATTCTGCTGCACGGCACCAGCCGGCCATCTTGTGAGCGGCCCTGCTGGCGGCGCCGAGCGCGCGGCGGGGCCGTGCATCCGAACAGCTCGCGCCGGCGTATCTGCTTGAGTCTTGTCGCTCCAGGCGGCAAGGCAGCGCCCGGCCTGGGCGGCATGCAGGCGCCGCGGCCGGAATCCATTCATCTGTCAAGAGGAAAAATCATGAAGACCAGCCGCACACTTTCTTCAATGGCTGCCGCCACCCTGCTGGCCTTGGCCGCATGGGCGCCGCAGGCCAGCGCCGGGCACGTCAACATCGTGCTTGAAGCCGATCTCGACGGGCGCGACCAGGTCGCAACGAATGCCACCAACATGGCCATGGTGGGTGACCCGGCGGCACGCGGCCGGGCCTACGTGTTCGGCATCGACAACGACCCGATCACCCTGTGCTACTTGTTGGTGGACATCAGGAAAATGGCCGAGTTGAACCTGGCCCCGGGCGGCGGGCGCGCCGCGCACATCCACGAAGGCGCACGTGGCAGCAACGGGCCGGTGGTGGCCAGCCTGGCCTGGCCGCAAGACGGGCAAGCCGCCGATTGCCTGACCGAAGGCGAAGCCGGCAAGTTCCCCACCGGCGAGCCCGGCATCGTGCAGCGCATCCTGCGCAACCCGAAGAACTTCTACGTCAACATCCACAACAGCGTGTACCCCAGCGGCGCCATCCGCGGCCAGCTTGCATACAACGGCGCGAACTGAGCGCCCGCAGGGCGATGCCGCAAGGCGCAGCTTGAAGATAAGCCAGTAAGACGCGCTCGCCGCCGGAGCTCAGGGCGGCGGCGAGCGCGCAGGGCCTTGTGCGGTGACACCGGCCTGGAACACCTTCACGTCGAAGTCGCTGCCGCCTTCCTTCATGTAGCCCAGCAAGATGCGCTCGCCATCGGTGCGCACATTGATCAGGCCGTAGACCAGGTCGGTGGCCATGGGCAGCCAGCTCAGGCGCTTGTACAGGCCTTGCGTGGACGTGCCGGTGAAGGCGGCCTCCAACTCTTCAGGCTTGATAAGCACGGCCGGCTCGGCCACCTTGCGCACGCGCTGCGCAAAGGCCAGCGCCACCGAACGCGCCAGCTCGGTGCTGTACAGCAAAGGCGGCAGCACCTTGCCGTCGCTGCCCACGCTGTCGCGCCCGTAGCGGCCGCAGGCGCCCAGCACGCGCGGGCGCGGGTGGGCATAGTCTTCGTTGTCACCGCTTGAAATGACGCTGGCGCGCGCGGCCATGGCGCGTACGAAATCGAGGTCGATGTCGTCGCTGCCGTGGTGGCAGCCCTTGGCCACATCGGCGGCAAACTCGGCCGGCGCCTGGCAGCTCAACAGCAGCCGTTGCGACGCGGTGTTCGAGTCGCCGGTGAGCAGCACGCGCGCCGCACCGTAGTCCACCCGCAGGATCACCGAGTGGCCATTGCGCGTGACGCTTTCGCTGTCGAACACACGCAGCCCCTTGCCGCCGCCGGCCAGCTTTTCCACCACCGGCCCGAGCACGCGGATCGACGCCTTGCCCGCGGCGGGCTCATAGCCGGGCAGCCAGGTGTCGTTGTGTTCCAGCCGGCTCACTTTCTTCGGCACCGTGCCCACCAGCTTGGCCAAGGCGGCGTAGTCGGTGCTGAAGGCGCGCTTGGGGGCTTTGAAATGCGTCTTGCCATCGACCAGCTCGGTGATGAATTTGCCCGCGGGCTTGACGCCATAGCTCGGGTTGGGCTGCGGCGTGGTGCTGGTGTCAGCGCGCTGCGCGCCGAGCTTGTCGCCTTCCTTGAAGCGCGCCATGCCGGGGTGCCAGAAGTTCTGCACTTCCACGCCGAAGGTGCGGCCATCGGGCAGCGCGCCACTCAGCACATCGACCATGCCGCCGAAGTGATCGGCGTCGGGGTGGGTCAGCACCATGTTGGCCAGCTTTACCGCGGGCAGCTTCAATTCGTCGATGAACTTCCAGCGCACGAAATTGGCCGCGCCTTTTTTCGTCATCTGCTCGGCGGCGCGAATGCCGGCGTCGATGAGGTGCCAGGCATCGTCGTGCGGGGTGCGCATCAACACGCCATCGCCCTGGCCCACGTCGATGATGTACAGCTCGAGCAAGCCCACCTCGCCCACGCAGGCCGCGCTCACCCAGCCCAGTTGGCGGCGGGCGCGCACTTGCACACGATCTGCCTCGCGCTGCACCACCACCAGCGGGTCGCCCCACAGCAGCGTGGCCACGGTCTTGCCGGCGTCGTCTTTCAGGGCTTGCTTGAACTTGCCGCCGCAATCGTTGAGATAGGCCATGGTTCCCCTCATGAGTAAATGTCGCTTGGCTACTTTACTCATGCCGCCCGGGGGGCCTGGCGCGAAGCGACAGGTTTGGGGACGCTTTCAAGTGCGCCGCATCATGGCGGGCCGCCGCGCGCGGCGCAAGCACCACAATGCAAACTCCGGTTAGCGATGAACCCCATGAGCCAGCCCACCCCACCCGCCTACATCGCCCCGCAACGCTTCGACGACCCGGCGGCTGCCCTGGCCCAGGTGCAGGCCATCTACGCCGCCAGCGTGGCGCACCTGCGCGAGCAGTTGCACCACTTCGTGGCCGGCGACACACCGGCCCAGCGCGTGCGCGCCTGCTACCCCTTCGTGCGCGTGCGCACGGCCACCGTGGCGCGCGCCGATTCGCGCCTGGCCTATGGTTTTGTCTCCGGCCCCGGCACCTACGAAACCACGCTCACCCGGCCCGATCTGTTTGCCAGCTACTACTTGCAGCAGTTCACCTTGCTGCAACAAAACCATGGCGTGGCGCTCGAAGTGGGCACCAGCACGCAGCCGATGCCGGTGCACTTTTCATTCGCGCAGCATGACCACATTGAAGGCTCGATGAGCGCCGAGCGCCGCCTGCTGATGCGCGACCTGTTCGACCTGCCCGACCTGGCTTCAATGGACGACGGCATCGCTAACGGTACGCATGAGCCACGCGCCGGCGAGCCGCAGCCGCTTAGCCTGTTCACTGCGCCGCGGGTGGACTATTCACTGCACCGCTTGCGCCACTACAGCGGCAGCACGCCCGAGCATTTTCAGAACTTCGTGCTCTTCACCAACTACCAGTTCTACATCGACCAGTTTGTGAAACTCGGCCACGACTTGATGGCCGATGCCAGCTCGCCCTACAGCGCCTTCGTCGAGCCCGGCAACATGGTCACGCGCCGCGCCGGCAGCGCCGCACAGCTGGGCGATGAACTCGGCAGCGCCCCGCCGCGCCTGCCGCAGATGCCGGCCTACCACCTGGTGTTGCCTGATTCAAGCGGCATCACCATGGTCAACATCGGCGTCGGCCCGGCCAACGCCAAGACCATCACCGACCACATAGCAGTGTTACGCCCGCACTGCTGGCTCATGCTGGGCCACTGCGCCGGCCTGAGAAATACGCAGCAACTGGGCGACTATGTGCTGGCCCATGGCTATGTGCGCGAAGACCATGTGCTGGACGAAGACCTGCCGCTGTGGGTGCCCATTCCGCCGCTGGCCGAGGTGCAGCGGGCGCTGGAAGCGGCGGTCGCCGATGTGACTCAACTCAAAGGTTATGAGCTGAAACGCATCATGCGCACCGGCACCGTGGCCAGCACCGACAACCGCAACTGGGAGCTGCTGCCGCAGCGCACGCCGGAACGAAGATTCAGCCAAAGCCGCGCCGTGGCGCTCGACATGGAAAGCGCCACCATCGCCGCCAACGGCTTTCGCTTCCGCGTGCCCTACGGCACCTTGCTGTGCGTGAGCGACAAGCCGCTGCACGGTGAAATCAAACTGCCCGGCATGGCCAACCAGTTCTACCGCGAGCGGGTGGATCAGCATTTGCGCATCGGCATGCGCGCCATCGAATTGCTGCGCCAGCAGCGGCTCGACCAGTTGCACAGCCGCAAGCTGCGCAGCTTTGCCGAGGTGGCGTTTCAGTAGCGATACACCGCTCCGAAGCACAAAGCGCCACGGCGCAAAACACACTGAGCCCCCGGCAAAGACGCCACGACATGCCTACCATCTTCAACGAAGGCGGGTTCCGGTTCATGATCTACGTGCATGACCACTCACCAGCACACATCCATGTGTTGGGGCATGGCGGCGCCGTCGAATTGCTGATCAACCCCATCGCCTTGCGTGCCGTGCGCGGGCCGTTGACCAATGCACAGGTGCGCAAGGTGGTGCGGATCGCCAGCGATAGACAATCCGAACTGATGCAAGCATGGAGAGACCATCATGGCTAGGCCTACCGGCACCCCTGACGACGCCCTGATCGCTGCTGCGCGTGCTGCCGGGGAACGAAGCTTGCGGATGCCACGCGCGGTTGCGGCCCGGTACCTGCCCGTGCGCGACCGGGTCGAGATCGACCTTGCGTCCGGCTGGAGCGTTCAAGTCCCGCGCTCGTTTTCGCCGCGGCTCGCAATGGCCTCGATGCAGGACTGTGAGCGTATCGACATTGTCGATTCGGGGCTCGGGCTGCATTGGCCGGCGCTGGACGAAGACTGGTACGTGCCGGCAGTCATAGAAACCCTGGCTATCCCTCACGCTGCATGAGCGACGGCACCGCAGGGCGTGAGCCTGCGGGCGGCGCCAACGCCGTGAACATGCAACCCGGCCAGGCCTACCCTGGCCTGACCCCCGAACAGGCCGCGCAAGCCCTGGCCCGCGACGGCCCCAACGAGCTGCCCGGCCCGCCGCCACGGCGCACCTGGCGCCTGTTGATCGAGGTGTTTGAAGAGCCGATGCTGCTGTTGCTGCTGGCTTGCGGCGGCGTCTACCTGCTGCTGGGCGAGCGCGGTGACGCCGCGTTGTTGCTGGCCGCGGTGGCGGTGGTGGTGGTCATCACCCTGGTGCAGGAGCAGCGCACCGAAAGCGCGGTGAGCGCGCTGCGCGAGCTGGCCGCGCCGCTGGCCAGCGTCATGCGTGGCGGGGAGCGCGGCGGTGTACGGGTCCGCGTGCCGGCGCGCGAGCTGGTGCTGGGCGATGTGCTGGTGCTGGCCGAAGGCGAGCGCGTGGCGGCCGATGCCACGCTGCTGCAAGGCACCGATGTGCAGGCCGATGAATCGCTGCTCAGCGGTGAGTCGGTGCCCGTGGCCAAACATGCGGGTGCAGCGGGCCAGGCCGGGCAGGTCTTCGCCGGCACGCTGGTCACGCGCGGGCGCGGCCTGGCGCGGGTCACGGCCACCGGCGCGCGCTGCGAGCTTGGCCGCATCGGCGCCAGCCTGGCCGCCACGCCGCAGCCGCCCACGCCCTTGCAGCAGGAAAGCAAGCGCCTGGTCTTGCGCATGGGCTTGCTGGCCGCGGCGGTGTGCACCGTGGTGGTGGTGTGGATGGGCCTGGCGCGCGGCGACTGGCTGGCCGCGTTGCTGGCCGGCATCGCCCTGGCCATGGGCTTGCTGCCGGAAGAAGTGCCGGTCGTCATCACCGTCTTCCTGGCGCTGGGCTCGCTGCGCCTGGCGCGCCAGCGCGTGCTCACGCGCCGCATGGCCAGCCTGGAAACGCTGGGCGCGGCCAGCCTGCTGTGCGTGGACAAGACCGGCACGCTCACGCTCAACCGCATGCGCGTGCTGGCCCTGCAGCCGGCGCCGGGGGTGAGTGAAAGTGATCTCATTCGTTGTGCGCAGGCTGCCTCGCCACGCCAGCCGTTCGACCCGATGGAGCGCGCCATCGTCGAACTGCAACCCGTGGGCGATGACCCGCTGGCCGGCTGGGCGCCGCTGCGCGAATACGCGCTTTCCAGCACGCTGCTGGCGGTGACGCGCGTGTGGCAAGCGCCCGACGGCCAGCAACGCCGGGCCGCCGCCAAGGGCGCGCCGGAAGCCATCGCGCAACTTTGCCAGCTCGACGCGGCCGCGCTCGCCGCGCTGCAAGCGCAGGTGGAAGCCCTGGCCGCGCAGGGCCTGCGCGTGCTGGGCGTGGCGCAGGCGCACGCGCTACGCAGCGGCGCGCCCCTGCCGGCGGGGGCCGATGTGAGCGACGGCCAGGCCGCGCACGACTTTCAGTTCACCGGCCTGCTCGGCCTGGCCGACCCGCTGCGCGAAGGCGTGCCCGCGGCGCTGGCCGAGTGCCGGCGCGCCGGCGTGCGCGTGATGATGATCACCGGCGACCACCCGGCCACGGCGCTGGCCATCGCGCGCCAGGCCGGTTTTGGCGCGGCGCCCCGGCTGCTCAGCGGCGCGCAAATTGACCAGCTCAGCGACGCCGAGCTGCCCAAACACCTGCTTGCGTGCGACGTGGTGGCCCGCGCCGTGCCGGCGCACAAGCTGCGCATCGTTCGCGCCATGCAGGCGCAAGGTGATGTGGTGGCGATGACGGGCGACGGCGTGAACGACGCGCCGGCGCTGGCCGCGGCCGACATCGGCATCGCCATGGGCCAGCGCGGCACCGACGTGGCGCGCGAGGCCAGCGCCATCGTCATTGCCGACGATGATTTCAGCGCCATCGTGCGTGCCCTGCGCGCGGGCCGGCGCATTGCGCGCAACCTCAAGCGCGCCATGGCCTTTGTGGTGGCGGTGCACGTGCCGCTGGCCGGGCTGGCGCTGCTGCCGGTGGTGCTGGGCTGGCCACTCATCTTGCTGCCGGCGCACATCGCCTTGCTTGAACTGCTGATCGACCCGGCCTGTTCAGTGGTGTTTGAAATGGAGGCCGAAGACGCGCACGCCATGAGCTTGCCGCCACGTGGCCGCCAGGGCGCGCTGTTCGATGCACGGCTGCTCTGGGGCGGCCTGGCCCTGGGCGGCCTGCTGCTCACCTGTATCGTTGTTGCCCTGTTTTGGGCGCAGGCTCAGAGCGCGTCGGAAAGCCAGATTCGCAGCCTGGGCTTCGGCCTGCTGGTGCTGGGGGACCTGGCGCTGATTGCCGCGCTGCTGCGGCCACATGCCCCGCTGGCCAGCCTGGCCAGCTTGAGCAACCCGGCTTGGGGCGTGGCGGCCGTGGCCACGCTCGCGGGCTTGACCGTGATGCTGGGCTGGCCCGAAGCGGGCGCACTGCTGAAGCTGGCGCCCGTCAGCCCGGTGCAGGCCGTGGCCGGTGTCATCGCCATTGCGCTGCTGCTGTGGCCCTTGCGCGCCTTGGCGCGCCGGGTCAGTCTCACGCCCGGCGCCGCAGGTTCGCCAGGTTACCCAGCAAGATGAGCGCCGCACCGGCCACGGTAAACCAGTCCAGCCGCTCGGCATAGATCAGCCAGCCGGCCAGCGCTGTCAAAGGCACGCGCAAGAAGTCCATCGGCACCACGGTGGTGGCATCGGCGTGCTGCATGGCGCGCGCCATGCAGTAGTGCGAGTAGGTGCCGCAAAACGCCACCACCAGCACCCAACCCCAGGCCGTGGCGCTGGGCCATTGCCACACCAGCAGCGCCGGCACGATGCCCAGCACGCCTTGCCACAGCAGCATCCAGAAACTGATGGCCGTGGCACTTTCCGTTCGCGTGAGTGATTTCGTCAACGTCACCGAGCCCGCAAACCCCACCGCCGCGGCCAGCGCCACAAGCTGGCCGGTGTTCAAGCCCGCAGCGGCCGGCCGCACGATCAGCCCCACGCCAATCAAACCAAACGTTATCGCCAGCGCCTTGCCCGCGTTCATGCGTTCGCCCAGCAGCGCCACGGCCAGCACCGCTGTCCAGATCGGCATGGTGAATTCGATGGCCACCACCTGCGCCAGGGGGATGAGCGTGAGCGCCACGAACCAGCCGTACTGCGCGCCGAAGTGCACCACGGCGCGGGCGGCGTGCTGGCGCTTGCGTTGGCTCTTCATGGCGCGCAAGCCGCCGGCAGCATGCAACAGCGGCGCCAGCAACAGCAGGCCGATGAACGAGCGCATCGCCATGATCTGCAGGATGTTCAATTCGCGCGCCGCTTCGCGCCCGGCCACGGCAATCACCACCATCATGAGCAGCCAGCCGGCCATCCACAGGGCCGCCTGGCGTGTGCTTGAGGGGGCGCGGTTCATGCGCTGAGAGTAGCCCAGACATCAGCGGTTCATTGCCATGGGGCGACACCAGGGAGCCTGACGACAACTGACTTTCAGGCTGCCTTGACCATGCACCGCACTCAGGCGCCGGCGCCCGCGCGCAAGCCTACGGCCGTCTGCGCCATGGGCACGAACCCGGGCAGCGCCTGCACGCGCCGGAGCCAGGCGCGCAACGCCGGGTAGCCATCGAGCGCAACGCCGCCTTCGGGCGCATGCGCGGTGTAGGTGTACAGCGCCACGTCGGCCACCGTGGGCAGCGCGCCGCCGGCAAGCCACGGCGCGCCGCCCTCGGCCAGCGCCGCTTCCATGCGCTCGAACAACCAATGCGCTTCTTGCACAGACGCCTGAGGGTCGCGCTGCAAGCGGAACACGTTGATCGCCCGGGCCGTGGCCGCGCCGCGGCTCAGCGCGCCGGCCGCCTGCGACAGCCAGCCTTGAACGCGCGCGGCGTGCGCAGGCTCGCTGGGCAACCAGTGTGCGGGGGCATAGCGCAGGGCCAGGTAGACGAGGATCGCGTTCGAGTCGGCCACCACGGTGCCGCCGTCGTCGAGCACCGGCACCTGCGCGAAGCGGTTGAGCCGCAGAAACGCCGGCTGACGATGCGCGCCGTTCAACAGGTCAACGTCGATCAGCGTCAGCGGCAGGCCAAGCATGCGGATGAACATCTCGGCACGATGCGAGTGACCCGACAGCGCAAAGCGATACAACTTGATCGGCTCGACAGGCAGCGGCTTCATATTGATCTCTCGTTCATTGAACTGAATGCTGGCGCTGGCGCACGGCTCACCCAGCGGCCGCTTTGATTGTTACTGCCGGCGCGCCGATCTGTGCATGGCCCACGGCATGGTTCGCCGTTGCGCGGCACCGGGTGAACAGCCCGGCTACGCCGCCTTGCGCAGCAAAGGCCGCAAGGCCCACACCCCCAGCAGCGGCCCCAGCCCCAGCCAGGGCAGCAAGTGGCCGAGCGGCACGCTGTGCGACAAGACCACGAAGAGCTGGATGCTCAGCACCGAAATGGCAAAGCCCAGCGCGTTGGTCAGCGTGAGCACGCTGCCCACGGCGTCGCGGGGTGCGTTGGTGGCGGTGAGGGCCGAAAACTGTGGTGAATCGCCCGCCACCGTGGTGCCCCACAACAGCAGCCACATGCCAAACCAGGCATCGGGCGCGCCGATGGCCCAGGGCGCGGCCAGGCAACACAGGCCGCTAACCGCCAACTGCACGCCACCCACCCAGGCGCTGCCGAAGCGCCGCGCGGCGTAGCCACCCAGCACGCAGCCCAGCGCACCGGCGCCGAGCACGGCAAACGCGGCCCAGGAAAGCGCCGCGCCGGCCAGCCGCGCGGCCAGGATCAAGGGCACCAGCACCCACACCGTGTACAGCTCCCACATGTGGCCAAAGTAGCCCAGCACCGAGGCGCGCAACTTCGCATCACGCGCAATCAAGCCCAGCGCGCGCAAGGGGTGCGGGCGCACGGGCGCGAAATGCAACAAGGGCTCGGGCACGGCCCACATCACCAGCAGCCCGCCCAACAGCGACGCCAGCGCCACGCCATAAAACACCGAAGGCCAGGGCCACGCCGCCCCGGCTGCGCGCAAGCCGTGCGAGCTGGCCGAGCCCAGCACCAGCGCCCCCACCAGCCAGCCTAAAGCGCCGCCCAGGCCACGCGGAAACCACAGCGCGGCCAGCTTCATGCCCACCGGGTAGATGCCGGCCAAAAAGAAACCGCCCACTGCACGCGACGCCAGCATGGCCGGCAGCGAAGGCGCCACCAGCACCGCCAACACGCAGCACGCCGCGCTGGCCAGTGAACACAGCATGAACACGCGGCGGGCCGAAAAACGATCGGCCAGCGCGAGCATGGCAAACACCAGCGAGCCGGCGATGAAGCCGAGCTGGATGGCCGAAGTGAGCCACGCCAGTTCAGACGCCGCCCAGTCGAATTCGCGCTGCAAATCCGGCATCACCGCATTCACCGCAAACCACGGCGAGGTGCCGGCAAGCTGGGCCAGCACCAGGGCGGGGAGGATGCGGCGGGGGGTGGGGAGGGGTTCGGTCATCTCAATGGTTGAGGGAACGGTGTCGCTGGCCCGGCCAGGCGGGCGCTGGCGCGTATAAGGCTGGCAACAACCTACTGTATGCGGGCAGGCGGCACATGGCAGGGGCGCAAGACCTTTGTGGATGCGATGCGACCGACTGCCGCACCGCGCGGTGCGGCAACGAGACTGGAAGCTCACATAAAACAGATGACATCAATTCCTGACTTCGTCACTCACCATCGGAAGGCTGACGATGCCTGGCAGTCACATTGAAAGCATCGCCAGCAACAGTGGCGTCACCAGCAGCAGCGTGGTCACCTTCAAACGGCACGGCGAAGCGCCTCGAAAGCACCCGTCAAATCGCCAGCTGTTCGGTGACAATAGACACACGCAAGAGCCCCCAACCTCTTTCTGGTGTGCCGTCATGACCAAGCGTATCGCTGCTGCCCTGCCCGCACCCCCTCTTGAAGCCAGAGCCGTGTACGTCCTGCCGGGGCTGAGCAAGAAAGAACTCATCAAATACATGGGCGCCCCGGCACGCCTTGTTCGCGCGGCGCAAGTCGAGCAGGATTCGGGGCGCACTGATACCCCCAAGGAAGGCGCGCCGCGCAAGGCCAAACCTAAACGGGGCGGGTAACGGCTGGCGCAAGCAAAGCGAGACTTTGCTGGAATCCGGGTTGGCGTCGATAAGTAGATTCGCCTCCGATTTCCTGCGCTATCAATTGGCGCTCTAGAACCAAGGCGTCGCCGACTTCAGCACCGCCTCCACGACCATGGCGACATCACGCGCTGCCTTGCCTTCCATCGCTACGCCCATCTCCATGGAATGCTCGAGGGAGGCTGCATTCAGGTTTGAGGACCCTACGTATGCCACATCGGCATCGCACAGGACGATCTTGGCGTGAAAGGTTTCCCTTCCGGGGCTCGGCGCACGAGGCAGGGAATAGTTGAATACTTGCACTGCCTCGCCCGCCAGCCACGGTGCCAGCATGTC
>JAYUPO010000161.1:0-11913 GCA_043760085.1 Burkholderiales bacterium | reverse complement strand
AAAGTTCAAGCGGCGCGCGGGGTTATGTTCTCGGGGGCACCAAAGTTCGGCCTAGCGCAACGATTGGCGCGCCAAGTCAGTGGTGCGATCTACGCGGTCGAGGCTCGAAATCACGGCCACACCGAAGACCTAAATGAGGATCGGATCTCAGGCACACCGTTCATTCTTTCGCTGATTGCTCACTACGTTGAAGGCAGTGCCGGGGAAGAACTGTCGCCCTATGACGCGGATCCGCTGGAGCCTCTCCTATTGGGTGTTTGTAGGCGCGAGAACATCCGCCAGGATCTGCGCATTCCGCCCGAGAGACAGATCGCGATCCTTGAGGAGATATTTCGCGCCTCTGACCTTGAGATCAGTACCAAGGACGTGGATCTCATTCTTCAGCTTTTCGATGTTGACGATGCTAGCGTTCGGCAGCGCTTTGAGAACCACTTCCTGCTGCAAAGGGTTCGGCCAGATGCACTGGGCGCGCGCTACGAAGTGTTGAAGGTGTACTTCGTGGCCAGGTTCTTGGCCAAGGGGCTCCAAAAGCTCTATAGCGCAACTCCGGAGAAGGAAATCGCGCAGACCTTATCCCGGAACGCAATCGGCCAGAGTCAGGTGGCGGAGTGGCTGGCGTGGCAATTGAAGAGGCTTGACGCAGATCGTCTGTTGGCGGCGATTGCGCACGCCTTCGAGATAATTTCGCAGCCAGCGAATGCACAGTCGCGACACAAGGCAGCGATAGCGCTCTGTCACTTGATCTCGTTGTTGGTCACCGACAGCGACAAGCAAGGACGTACTGAGGAGTTTCTGCGCCTTTTGTCCGGGGGTGGTTATGTCCGCGGACCGCAAGTCAAGCGGCTCACATTCGCCGGCAAGCTCCGATCATTTGACTTCAAGGAACGTACCTTCGAAAGCTGCACTTTCGTGGATGTCGAATTTAGCGGGTGCGCGTTTTCGGAAACCACGGTCTTTCGCGGGTGCACCTTTGAGAGTGTGCTTGACTTCTCGAAGTGCGATGACATTGGCGCAATTCAGGTTGTCGATTGCCGGCTCTCAGCAGAGGCCGAGCTAGCGATTAGTCATGCGAAAAGTCGACCTCCTACAGCCGAGGTGCGACGGACCTTTGCAGAAGAAGCTCTGACGCGAGCATTGCGCAAGTTCAGGGGGGACTCAGGGTTTCACGGAATCCAAGTACGCCGCCGAATGGCAGGAGCGAATCCAAGGAATCCGTTCAACACTGAGGTGTGGGAGTCGCTTCGAAGAAACAATGTCATTTCGCCGCATGAGATTTCGGGTGTCTCGGAAGGCGGATTTCACATCATCGAGGACAGAGACGCTCGGCGGGAGGTTCAGCAGTACCTCGACAATGGCATTCTTGGCGCTAGCCTGCAGCAGGTGCTTCGCGATCTGGTCAATTGAACAGACCCCATGTGTGTCGTTCCATCAGGGCAGCCATCGGAAGCGTTGGGCTACGACGCGCCGATGGCGGGAGCTTCCCGAGCCGCAAGACGTTTAAGGTGACATGCTGGCCACACGGCTTGGGGCTTCGCCAAAGACGCGGTTGTCGCAGTTGGTCGCCAAAGCGGCGCTGAACTACGCAACTCGCGTGGATCAGGCAGGCACTCTTCGTCGCGTCCAAGTTCGAGTCCAAGTCGAAGATGACACAGCATGACCCGTAGGCCACATGCGGCTTGGCGCCTGAATGCTACTTTCTGCATCGGGAACGGTGCCTCGAACCAACAGGTGCGGTCAGCGCATGACGACGAACGTGATGGCGAGCCCATACATGCGGGTACCTTCTGGATTGACCTGCCCCCCACATGCTCGGGCTTGTTGACCCTGGCCGGGCCTTTGATAATTGCCGTGCAGCAGGATCAAAAGCAAGCGTAGAAGCAAAAGCAGCAAACGCGATCACCAGCACAACAACAAGATTGCCGGCCAATGGGGGATCGGCAACGCAGCGGCCGCCACCACCGAGCACGCGCATGAACATCACCGCCCTGGTCAACGCCATCCAGGCCCTGACCGCCGAAGATTCGTTTCGCTGCGCGTTGAGCCCCGCCCAGTGGCAATGGCTGGCCGCGCACATGTCGCGGCGCGAGGTTCGCGCTGGAGAAATGCTGATCCACCAGGGTGAAACCCGCCGCGTCGCCTACTTTCTGGAGCAGGGCAACCTGCAGGTCTTCGTCACCGGTGGCCCGCCAGGCAGCCACCGCATCGCGGTGTTGCGCCCCGGCGCCTTGGTGGGCGAGCCGGCGCTGTTCACGCAATTGCCGCGCATGGCCAACGTGGAAGCGATGACGCCTTGTGTGGTGTGGTCACTGCAGGGTGAACAGGTCAATGAGCTGGCCGCGCGCGACCCGCACGCCACGCTTGAGCTGCTGCGCGCCGCCGGCGCAGTGATGGCCGTGCGCATGCGCATCAACCTGATGCGCGGCGTGCCGATGGCATAAACCGCGTGCCTGTCTTCAAACGTTAGCGCACGCGCAGCAACTGCTCTTCGGCCAAGGCCAGCGCCTCGGGCAGGCCCGACAGCACCAAGGTGTCGCCGCCGGCCAGCAGCAACGAGTCGGGCGCATCCAGCACGCGGCCCGAGGCCCGTCGCACCGACACCACCCGCACGCCCAGCGCCGCCAGCTCCAGGCTGGCCAGGTCGCGGCCGGCCAGCGCGGCGGCGCCCGGCAAGCTCACGCTGAGCAGCCGGGCCTGCTGCAATTCGGCCACGGTGTCGTCGTCGGCGCCGTGAAAGTAGCCGCGCAGCAAGCCATAACGGGCATCGCGCGCGTCGCGGGTGATGTGGATCACCCGGCGCATGGGCACGCCCACCAGCACCAGGGCGTGGCTGGCCAGCATCAGCGAGCCTTCAATCGCCTCGGGCACCACTTCGGCGGCGCCAGCTTCGCGCAGGCGTTCCAGGTCGGTGTCGTCAATGGTGCGCACCACCACCGGCACTTTGGGCGCGTGCTCGCGCACCAGGCGCAGGATCTTCAGCGCTGAAGGCGTGTCGGGGTAGCTCACCACCACCGCGCTGGCCCGGGCCAGGCCGGCGGCCATCAGGCTTTGCAGCCGCGCGGCGTCGCCGAAAACGACGTTCTGGCCGGCGGCGGCGGCCTGGCGCACGCGGTCGGGGTCGAGGTCGAGCGCCATGTACGGAATGCCCTCGCGGTGCAGGATGCTGGCCAGGTTCTGGCCGCTGCGCCCGTAGCCGCAGATGATGACGTGGGCCTGCGCCTGGATGGCGCGTTTGGCGATGCTGGTGAGCTGCACCGATTGCATCAGCCAGTCGTTGGCCGACAGGCGCATCACGATGCGGTTGCTGGCCATCACGATGAAGGGCGTGGCCAGCATCGACAGCACCATGGCCGCCAGGATGGTGCTGCCCCAGCGCGGGCTGACCAGGCCGTGTTCGCTGCCCAGGCTGATCAGCACGAAGCCGAATTCACCGGCCTGCGCCAGGTACAAGCCGGTGCGCAGCGCCACGCCGGGCGCGGCCTTGAAGGCACGGGCCAGCGCGGCCACCAGCGCAAACTTGGCCAGCACCGGCAGCGCCGTGAGCAGCAGCACCAGCAGCCAGTGGTTCCACAGCTCGTGCCAATCGAGCTTCATGCCCACGGTGATGAAGAACAGCCCCAGCAGCACATCGTGGAAGGGCCGGATGTCCGTTTCAACCTGGTGTTTGAATTCGGTCTCGGCCACCAACATGCCGGCCACGAACGCGCCCAGGGCCAGCGACAAGCCGGCCTGTTCGGTGAGCCAGGCCAGGCCGAGCGTGACGAGCAGCAGGTTGAGCATGAACAGCTCTTCGCTCTTGCGCCGCACCACCAGGGTGAGCCACCAACGCATCACACGCTGGCCGCCCACCAGCAGCAGCGTGAGCACCAAGGCGGCTTTCACCGCCGCCACGCCGAGCGAGCGCGCCAGGTCGGCGCCACTGGAATTCAGCGCCGGTATCAACACCAGCAGCGGCACCACGGCCAGGTCTTGAAACAGCAGCACGCCCATGACGCGCCGGCCATGCTCGCTTTCCAGCTCCAGCCGCTCGGCCATCAGCTTGACCAGGATGGCCGTGCTGCTCATGGCCATGGCGCCGCCCAAGACCAAAGCACCCTGCCAGCCCAGATCCCAGGGCTTGCCCGCGGCATGGAAGGCCCAGGCCAGCATGACATTGCCGAGCACGGCGCCCAGCATCGTCAGCGTCACTTGCAGCAGCCCCAGGCCGAAGACCTGGGTGCGCATGCTGCGCAGCTTGGGCAGGTTGAACTCCAGGCCGATGGCGAACATCAGGAAGACCACGCCGAATTCGGCCAGGTGCACCACGCCGGCCGAGTCGCGCGCCAGCGCCAGCGCGTTGGGGCCGATTAGCACGCCTACCAGCAGGTAGCCCAGCGTTGGCGGCAGGCGCGCCAGGCGGCAAGCCACCACGCCGCCCACGGCGGCAACCAGGTACAGCAAGACGAGTTCGAGGGTGGTGGCCAAGCCCGCTCCGCGGCGCAGTGCGCTCCTAGAATCGAGCGATGCTATGCGACGCCAAACCGTGCTGAAGCCCGCGCCCGCCTTCGATGCACAACGCGCCGCGGCATTGGCCGCGCGCACCATCGAGATCGAAGCGCAGGCGCTGCTGGCCTTGGCGCAGCGCGTGGATGGTGGCTTCATCGCGGCCCTGCGCGCCATGCTCGAATGCCGCGGCCGGGTGATCGTGATGGGCATGGGCAAGAGCGGCCATGTGGGCCGCAAGATCGCCGCCACGCTGGCCTCAACGGGCACGCCGGCGTTCTTTGTTCACCCCGGCGAGGCCAGCCATGGCGACCTGGGCATGGTGATGCCGGGCGATGTGGTGCTGGCCATCTCCAACAGCGGCGAAAGCGACGAACTGGCCGCGATACTGCCGGCCATTCGCCGCATCGGTGTCACGCTGGTGGCCATGACCGGCGGGCCCGATTCCACCCTGGCGCGCCATGCCGACGCCGTGCTCAACAGCGCCGTCGAGCAAGAGGCTTGCCCGCTGAACCTGGCGCCCACGGCCAGCACCACGGCGCAAATGGCGCTGGGCGACGCGCTGGCCGTGGCGCTGCTTGATGCGCGCGGTTTTCGTGAAGACGACTTTGCGCGCTCGCACCCCGGCGGCAGCCTGGGGCGCAAGCTGCTGATGCATGTGCACGACCTGATGCGCAGCGGCGATGCCGTGCCCCGAGTCGGCGCCAACGCCGCGCTGCCCGACATGCTGCGCGAAATGAGCCGCAAGGGCCTGGGCTTCACGGCCGTGGTGGCGGCGGATGAGCGCGTGCTGGGCATCTTCACCGACGGCGACCTGCGCCGCCTCATCGAGCGCGGCGCCGACCTGCTGGCGCTGCGCGCCGGCGAGGTGATGCACCGCAGCCCCAAGCTGGTTCGCGCCGACGCGCTGGCGGTGGAGGCCGCCGCCGTGATGGAGCAGCACCGCATCACCAGCGTGCTGGTGGTCGATGCGGCGCAGCAACTCGTGGGCGCGCTCAACAGCAACGACCTGATGCGCGCCAAGGTCATCTGATGGCCGTTGAGAAAACACCAGCGAACACGATTGCGAGCAAGACAGCGAGCACGCCCCCGGCTCTGCGCTTCACGCCCGAACTGCTGCTGCGTGCGCAGGGCCCGAACCTGGGTTTGCGCTGTGCGTTCTTCGATGTCGATGGCGTGCTCACCGACGGGCGCGTTTACATCGGCGAGGCCGGCGAGGTCTTCAAGGCCTTTTCCACGCTCGACGGCCAGGGCCTCAAACTGCTGGTGCAAGCCGGCATCACGCCATTGATCATCACCGGCCGCGACTCACCCGCCGTGCGCAAGCGCATGCACGATCTCGGTCTGACGCATGCCCGCTATGGCGTGGCCGACAAACTGGCGGCTGCACAGGATATGTTGACCCAACTGGGTTGTGGTTGGGACGAAGCCGCCGCCATGGGCGACGATTGGCCCGACCTGCCGCTGCTTGCCCGCGCCGCCCTGGCCTGTGCCCCGGCCAACGCCCACCCCGAGGCCAAGGCGCTGGCCCACCACGTCACGCGCGAGCGTGGCGGCCATGGCGCGGCGCGCGAGTTTTGCGACCTGCTGTTGCTGGCCAGCGGGCGCTACGCCGCGCTGCTGCAAGGGCAGCTGCGCACCCTGGATGGCAGCCCCTGATGGCCGTTGAACTGCACCTGCCCGACCTGCCCGAGGTGCCGATCAGCCTGGGGCCGGTGCAAGGTGTGCGCCGTGCCCGCCCGCCCTGGCACCAAAGGCTGCGCAACGGCGTGAGCAATGCGCTGCCGCTGCTGACCATGGCCTTGCTGGCGTCGGGCAGCTGGTGGCTGGTGAAGAACAGCCCGGGCACGCCGGCGGCGAGCGAAAGCGCGGCCGTGCGCACGGAGCCCGACTACACCATGCGCCGCTTTGCGGTGGAGCGTTTCGACCCTTCCGGGCGGCTGAAGCTGCGCATCGAAGGCGAGCAGATGCGCCACTTTCCCGACACCGACCGGATCGAAATTGACACCGTGCGCATTCGCGCTGTCGCGCCCGGTGGGCGGGTGACGCTGGCCCACGCCAGGCGCGCGGTGAGCAATGGCGACGGGACGCAGGTGCAATTGCTCGGCGGCGCGCAGGTTGACAGCCTCGACGCCACGGGGCGGCCGCTGCAGATCCAGGGCGAGTTCCTGCATGCGTTCCTGGACACCGAGCAACTGCGCTCGCACTTGCCGGTGACGGTGGTGCAAGGCGCCAGCCGCATCCAGGCCGATGGCCTGGAGTACGACCACCTCGCCCGCCTGCTTGAACTCAAGGGCCGCATGCGCGCCGTGTTTGCCGCGCCGGCGCGCAAGGGATGAACACGGTGACCGCGCCGCTGGTCTTCATCACCGGGGCGTCCAGCGGCATCGGCCAGGCGCTGGCTGAACGCTTTGCGCGCAGCGGCGCCCGCCTGGCCCTGGTGGCGCGGCGCAGCGAAGCGATCGACGACTGGCTGCGCGCCCAGGGCATCGGCCCCGAGCAGGCGCGGGCCTACGCCGCCGATGTGAGCGAGCCGGCCAGCATCCAGGCAGCGGCGCTGGCTTGCATCGCACAGCAGGGCTTGCCTGACATCGTGGTGGCCAATGCCGGGATCAGCGTGGGCATGGACACCGAGGAGTTCGCCGACCTGGAGGTCATGCGCCGCACCTTCCTGACCAACAACTTGGGGCTGGCGGCCACTTTCCAGCCCTTCCTTCGCGCCATGCGCGCACGCCGCAGTGGCACGCTGGTGGGCGTGGCCAGCGTGGCCGGCATACGTGGCCTGCCCGGGCATGGCGCTTATTGCGCCAGCAAGGCAGCGGCCATCAGCTACTGCGAAAGCCTGCGTACCGAATGCCGCGGCTCGGGCGTGCGTGTGGTGACGCTGCTACCAGGCTATGTGGCTACGCCGCTGACGCAAGGCAACCGTTATGCGATGCCCTTTCTGATGCCGGCGCAGGCGTTCGCCGAGCGCGCCCATGCGGCCATCTTGAAGGGCGACAGTTACCGCGTCATCCCCTGGCAGATGGCGTGGGTGGTGCGCCTGTTGCGTGTGTTGCCCAATGGCCTGTTCGACCGGGTGGTGCAGGGCCGCGGGCGCAAGCGCCGGCAAGGGCAATAGCCCAGCATTCGAGCGCAGCAAGAAGAAAAGGCGCGCCCAAGCGGACGCGCCTTTCGTTTGCACGAGCCCGGCAAGGCCGTGTCTATGCATTCAACAAGCCCGCTGGCGCGGTGGCCTGGCCACCTTCCTTCAGGCCCGAAGAGCCGCGCTGTGCGCAGGCCCCTCTGTGCCAGGCTCAGTAGCCGCCGCGGCTACCGCCGCCGCCGCCGCCGCCATAGCCGCCGCCGCCACCGCCGCCGCTGCGGCCACCACCGCCACCGCCACTGCCATAGGGGCTACGGCCACCACCGCCACCACCGCTGCCATAGGGGCTGCGGCCACCGCCGCCACCGGCACCACCACTACCACCGCCGCCGCCATAACCACCGCCACCACCACTGCGGCCACCGCCACCGCCGCCACCACCAAAGCCGCCGGGGCGCTCTTCGCGCGGACGGGCCTCGTTGACGACGACCGCGCGGCCATCAATGGCCTGGCCGTTCATGCCGTTGACGGCCGCCTGGGCCTCGGCATCGGAGCCCATCTCGACAAAGCCGAAGCCCTTCGAGCGGCCGGTTTCACGGTCCATCATGACCTTCGCGGATGTCACGGTGCCAAAGGGCGCGAACGCCTGTTGGAGCGTTTCGTCGCGCACGGAATAGGCCAGGTTGCCTACGTACAGTTTGTTTCCCACGGGGGAGCCCTCAATCAATAAACACGTTCAAGAAAGACCATGTGGAGCTTGAACCCAGCGAGAACCATTCAGGCGAAGGCAATGCCACCAGACATAGCTGGCCGATTATTGAACGGGTTGCCTGGCGGGTTCAAAGCCTGTCGCGGCCGAGTGTTGTTTTGGTGTCTCCTGGCTAACCCTGAATTGTTAGCGCGCCGGGAAAATCCGGATGAGTTTGCCCAGGCGCATGCCTAAAGTTCGCGCTCTCGCGGCCAGTCCCGCCCCGGCTTGTCGAGGCCGGGGCACTGGTTGAGCGGAGGCCGGCAGGAGACAAGCGCTGGTGCATTGACAAAAACGCAGCCATACAAATACATCAATCGGCAGCGCCACTCCCCGTGGCGTCAAGCCGTCCCTCAAGGGCGCCCACACTCCTGGCTAGGACGAAAAGGCGCCCCTTTTTTTGCCTTACCGCGCCGCCAGCGCTGCCAGCATCGGGCCTTCGCTACCCGTTTCGCGAGCGTGCCCCATGCCAGTTGACCCTCAACTTCGCAACTTGCAGATCGACATTCCCGCCAAGCCCGAATCGCTGGTCAGGCTGTCGTTGCTCATGGCCGAGGAAGACATGAACCTGCAAGCCGCCACCCAGCTCATCGAGGCCGACATGGCCTTGGCCGCGGCGGTGCTCAAGGCGGTGAACTCGTCGCTGTACGGCCTGCGCGGGCGCGTGCAAAGCGTGCAGCAGGCCATCACCTACCTCGGCATGCGCGAGGTGGCCGGCATCACCTTCGAGCTGGGCCTGCGCGCGGCGTTTCCGCCCGCGGCTGAGTTGGAACCGATCTGGCAACGCGCCGCCGTGCGCGGCTTGCTGATGGGCCGGCTGGCGTCGCAGTTGTCGCAGGACTCCTGGGCCGCACATTCCGCCGGGCTGTTTGAAGAGTGCGGCAAGGCGGTGCTGTTTCGCCACGCCGCCGCCACCTACCGGCCCTTGCTGCGCAGCGCTGCCAGCGACACCGAGTTGTCCGAGCAGGAACGCGCCGCCTTTGGCGTGAGCCACGACGCCCTGGCCGCTGCGTTGTGCGAAAGCTGGGGCGTGGGCCCGGCCGCCGTGGCCAGCGTGCGCCACCATGTGCCGGCGCAGGCCAGCGGGCAGATCGACCCGGCGCTCGAACGCCCGCAGGTGTTGGCCATGTCGATGATGGTGCAGCTCATGCTCGACGCGCCCGACACGCTGGAAGACAAGATTCCGGCGATCGCGACGCAGGGCCGCATCGAACCCACGCTGGCCCTGCGCAGCGTGCGCCGCATGCAAGAACAACTGCAGGAAGCGATCGAGCGCGAAGCGGCCTGAACGGTCAGCTCGGCCCGCGCCCCGCATTCGGGTAGTCCGCGCTGTGAAAGCGCGGCGCATTGGCTAGCCTTGCCGGCTTGAAGGCGCGCCCGCCGTGGCCGCGCCAAGTGCCCAGGAGATCTGCCCATGCCCTCGACCGTCGCCGAAGATACGCTGGCGCTGCAACGCATTTACCACTGGGAAAAGACGGCGCCCGATCGCGTCGTCTTCACCCAGCCCATGGGCGGGGGCGTGGTGCGCGACTTCACCTGGGGCCAGGTGGTCGGCGAAGTGCGCCGCATCGCCGCCCACCTGCAAAGCCTGGGCCTGAAGCCCGGCGACAAGGTGGCGCTGATCTCCAAGAACACCGCCTGGTGGATGATGGCCGACTGGGCCATCTGGGTGGCCGGCTATGTGTCGGTGCCGCTGTACCCCACCCTGGCGGCCGAGACGATCCGCCAGATCCTCAGCCACAGCGAAGCCAAGCTGCTGTTCGTGGGCAAACTCGACGGCTGGGCCGGCATGAAGCCCGGCATCCCGGCCGGCCTGCCTTGCATCGGCATGCCATTGGCTCCGGCCAACGACTACCCGCAGTGGGCCGACATCGTGGCGCGCACCGCGCCGCTGCAAGGCAACCCGGTGCGCAGCGCCGACGAGCTGGCCACCATCATGTACACCTCGGGCACCACCGGCATGCCCAAGGGCGTGATGCACAGCCTGGGCACCTTTGCCTGGAGCATCACCACGGCCATCAGCCGGGTTGACGCCCTCAACGCCAACGCCCGCTTCCTGAGCTACCTGCCGCTGTCGCACGTGGCCGAGCGCGCGCTGGCCGAGTTCGGCGTCCTGGCTTCGGGCATGCATGTGTACTTTGCCGAATCCCTCGAAACCTTCAACGCCGACATGGTGCGCGCCAAGCCCACCGTGTTCTTCTCGGTGCCGCGGCTGTGGGTGAAATTCCAGCAAGGCGTGCAGGCCAAAATGCCGGCCGAAAAGCTCAACCGCCTGCTGAAGATTCCGATCCTGCGCGGCATCGTGCGCAAGAAGATCCTCACCGCGCTGGGCCTGGATCAATGCGTCATCGCCGCCGGTGGCGCCGCGCCCATGCCGCCCGAGTTGCTGCGCTGGTACGGCCGCCTGGGGTTGGACATCGTTGAAGGCTATGGCATGACCGAGAACTGCGCCATCTCGCACGGCACTTTGCTGGGCCAGCCGCGCCCGGGCACCGTGGGCCCGCCCTACGTGGGCGTGCAACACCGCATCGACCCCGCCAACGGCGAGGTGCAGATGAAAAGCGGCGGCCTGATGCTGGGCTACTTCAAGGAGCCCGAGTTGACGCGCGATGCCTTCACCGAAGACGGCTGGCTGCACACCGGCGACAAAGGCACCATCGATGCCGAAAACAACCTGAAGATCACCGGCCGGGTGAAAGACCTGTTCAAGACCGGCAAGGGCAAGTACGTGGCGCCGGCGCCGATCGAAGACAAGCTGGTCATGCACCCGGCCGTCGAGGCCTGTTGCGTCACCGGTGCCAACCTGGGGCAACCGCTGGGCCTGGTGATGCTCAACCCCGAAGGCGCCAAGCAGGCCGCCACGGCGGGCGGGCGCAGTGAAATTGAAGCCTCGCTTGCGGCGCACATGAAGGCCATCAACGCCGGGCTGGACCCGCACGAGCAGCTCGACTGCCTGGTCGTCACCACCGAGGCCTGGACGGTCGAAAACGACCTCATCACGCCCACCTTCAAGGTCAAGCGCAACAAGATCGAAGACAAGTACGCGCGCAGTTACGAGCGCTGGGTGGGTTCGCGCAAGCCGGTGATCTGGGACGGGGCCTGATCAAGGCCTGATCCGCGGGTGCGCCGGCGCGTTGCGCCGCAGCGCTAACATGCGCTGGCGCAGGACATCGGCCGTCGGTAGCTTGGCTGCGGCCCCCAGGGCGGCGGGTCGATGGCGCCAAGTGGTGGGCAAAGGCGGTGGTTATCGAATTCGCCCGAACCCAAGGCTTGCCTAGACTGCCTGCCGGCCCGCCCTGGCCTGAAAGCCTGCCCACGTCATGTTCATTCGAAGCATCTGCCCTTTGTTCCTCGCCCTGGTCATGGTCTCGGGGGCGCAAGCGGCGCCCGAGCCTGGGTGCCGTGAGCTGGCCAGAAAGCTGGCCGACCTGAGCCAGGAGCAATGCGAGGCCGCGGTGTTGGGCCCATCGGGGGCGCGCTCGGTCAACGGCGTGCCGCTGTACCAGCGCGACGTGCAACCCGCCGTGGCCGAAGAATTGCTCGATGCCCCGGCCAAGCCGCCGGTGAAAGTGCTGGTGCTGGGCGGCATTCATGGTGACGA
>JAYUPO010000160.1:0-1831 GCA_043760085.1 Burkholderiales bacterium | reverse complement strand
GCAGCGTCGCGGCCATGGCCGGCAGCCGTGCGCCACAGCGGATGAGTGATCTGCAAGGCGACCTGGTTGGTGCCGAAGCTGCGTGAGTCCGACGACGGCGCGCGCTCGTTGTAGCCAGTGGCACCCAGGCTGCCGCTGAGGTTGACCGTGGGCTTGAACTGAGCCTCGGCCTGCACCACGCGCTGCTCCTGCGCGCGCACCTGGGCCAGGGCCGCCGTGACGGCCGGATCGTTGGCCAACGCCGCTTCCAGCAGCTTGGGCAGTGACTGCGCCGCGGCACTCAAGGGCAGTGCCAGGCTCACGGCAGCGACCAGGGTCAACAAGGGCGTGTGAAAGGGGCGCGATGTCATGGTGGCAGGCTGGGCGTGAGCGGTGGTCACCGATCCTAAGGCAAGCCCGGGCCGGCGCGCGACGCTGGTTGCACCCGATTGGCGGGGTGCGCAGCGAGGCCGATTCGCAGGCTTACTTCGGCTGGATGCTGCGGCCCATGTGAGCCTGGCCGGGGCGCTGGTGGCCAAGCAGATCATCTTCGACAGCGCCCTGGTGCTGTTGCTGGGCGTGCTGGTGGCGTTTTTGTCGCGCACCAAAGCTTGAGCGTTCACATCAGCGTGTCGGCCCAAATGGTGCGGGCCCAGTGCCAGGCATAGCTGCCTTCCTGTTCGGTGGGGCCGGCCGAAACACCGCCCGAGCCGGCCACGGCCTTGAAGGTCTTTTCGGCTGCCACGTATTCATGCACGCTGGCCACGTGGATCACCTGCTTGGCATCGGTGAAGCTGTAGCAGGTGTTGGTGAGCATCGGCGCGGCGTTCACTTCCCAACCATTGAGTTCAGCCACGATCGCCGCGGCGGCCACTTTGGCCTGCGCGTTGGCCATGTGCGCGCTCTTGGGCATGCCCGGCGCGGGCAGGAGTGAATCGCCCAGCACGTGAATGTCTTTGTGCGCGGTGGATTCCAGGTTGAGCCAGTTCACCTGGCACCAGCGGTTGGCGGCGTTGGCCAGGCCCGATTGCAACGCGATACGCCCGGCGCGCATCGGCGGCAGCACGTTCAGCACATCGGCGCGCACGTCGTCCTGCACCTCGAACTTAACGGTACTGGTCACCGGGTCCACCGCCGTGGCCTTGTGGTTGCCGCGGTATTCGACCATGCCGGCGTACTGCTCGGCCCAGACCTTCTTGAACAGCGCGCCCTTGGAGGTGACGTCGGGGTTGGCATCGAGGATGAGCACCTTGCTGCGCGGCTTGGTCGCCTTGAAAAAACTGGCCACCTGGCAGGCGCGTTCATACGGCCCGGGCGGGCAGCGGTAGGGCGCTTCAGGAATGGTGATGGCGAAGGTGCCGCCGTCGCGCATTTGCGCCAACTGGCGCTGCAAGGCCGCGGTTTCGGGCCCGGCCTTCCAGGCTTGCAGAATCTGGTTCGCATCCAGCGCTGCCTTCAGCCCGGCAATGGCGTCGAAGTTCAGGTCGATGCCCGGCGCGACGATCAGCTTGTCGTAGGCGATGTTCGGGCCCGATGCCAGCGTGGCCACCTTGCGCTGCGGGTCGATGCTGGCCACCATGTCGCGCACGATGCGGATGCCGTGGTTGCGGCTCAAGGCGTCGTAAGGCGTGGTCACGTCGGCCAGCGTTTTGCTGCCGCCCAGCACCAGGTTGCTGATCGGGCAGCTCACGAAATTGGCGCTGGGCTCGACCAGCACCACGTCGATGGCCAGGCCGGAAAACAGCCGCACATACTTGGCCGCGGTGGCCCCGCCATAGCCGCCGCCCACCACCAGCACCTTGGCCCGGCTGGGCACGGGCAGGTTGATGCCGGCCTGGCCGAGCGTGACGCC
>JAYUPO010000159.1:0-4420 GCA_043760085.1 Burkholderiales bacterium | reverse complement strand
ACTGCACACCGCCGTGATGTGCGCCCCGTTGGCATGCGCCCATTGCACGGCGCTGGCGCCTACCGCACCCGAGGCACCAGAAATCAACACCTTCTGCCCGGCGTGCAACCGGGCCAGGGTCTGCAAGGCCTGCAAAGCCGTGCCCGCCGCCACCGGCAGGCAAGCGGCGGTCTCGTCGCTGACGCTTTCGGGCGTGGCCGCGATCAGGCCGGTGCCGATCACCAGCGTCTCGGCGCAGGTGCCGTGGCCGGGCATCGGGTCGATCGAACCGAACACCCGTTGGCCGACCTGAAACCCCGTGACACCCGCCCCGAGTGCACTGATTCGGCCGGCGAAGTCCTTGCCGGTGATGGCCGGCAACTTCGGGCGCCGCAGCCAACGCAACATGCCGTCGCGCAGCTTGAAGTCCACCGGGTTCAGGCTGGCCACCGTGACCTGCACCTGCACCTCACCCGGCCCGGGCAGCGGCGCGGGAATCTCGCGCAGTTGCAGCACGGTGTCATCGCCATAATCGTCGAACATCACAGCCCGCATCACATGCCCCCTTTACACGGCGTTCAAGCGCCGCGGCAACATTGTCCTCGCGGCTGCGCAAGCCGGCCCAGTGGCGAAACGGCCCATGTGACAAGCATCAACCCAGCACCTCGCTGCACCACCTGTATGCCATGAACCCACACGCCGCATTCGTTGAACCGCCGGGCCTGCCGGCACCTGAATGGCACACCAGCCAGTGGTTCAACCACGCCGGGCCCTTGCGCTTGAGCGCGCTGCGCGGCAAGGTGGTGGTGTTGCACGCCTTCCAGATGCTGTGCCCCGGCTGCGTGCAGCATGGCTTGCCGCAGGCGCAGCGCATTCAACGCCAGTTTGCCGGGCACGACGTGGCGGTGGTCGGACTGCACACGGTGTTCGAACACCACGCGGCGATGACGCCGGTGTCGCTGGCCGCGTTCTTGCACGAGTACCGCGTGGGCTTCCCGGTGGGCGTGGACGCGCCCGGCGCGAACGCGGGTGAGCCGATCCCGCAGACGATGCGCGCCTACGGCATGCAAGGGACGCCCAGCCTGGTGCTGATCGACCGCCAGGGCCACCTGCGCCGGCACGGCTTCGGCGCCGAAGACGACCTCTCCGTGGGTGCGGCCATCGCCTGGTTGTTAGCTGAAACCCGCCAAGGGCCGAACCCCGGCTGACCCTCGGCTGCTCAGGGCTGGGCACCCGGTTCAAGCGCCGCCGCGGCGTCATCGCGGCACGCCTGCTGCAACCGCGCCCAAGCCTGTGGGCCCAGCGCGTGCAGCGTGGCCTGGTTGGCATCGAAGATGGCCTGCGCTTGAGGGAACGCCGCCACCGCGCGTTCCACGCTGGCTTCGCGCAGCAGGTGCAGCGTGGGGTACGGCGAGCGGTTGGTGGCGTTGGTGATGTCGCCTCCAGCGCTGCCGGCAAACTGGTACTGCGGGTGGAAGCTGGCCACCTGGATCACGCCTTGCAGATCGAGATCAGCCACGGCGGCGTCGGCCACGTCGAGGAAATCGTTGTAGTCGAAAAAGTCGTGCAACACGCCGGGGTGGATCAACAGGGTGGTTTCAAGCTCATCCGGCGTGGCTTGGGCCAGCAGCTTCAGCTCGGCCACCAGGCTGGCCTGCAAGCCTGCTTCTGAATCGGCCGCGCACACCACATAGCGCACCAGGCCTTTGACTTGCGGCGCCTTGGCGAAGGGGCACAGGTTCAGGCCGATCACCGCGCGTTCCACCCAGGCGCGGGTTTCGGCGATGACGCGGCGTTCGTCCATCAGAGAATGATGTGAAACGTTGTTGCGTTCAAGCCGCAGCGGGCAGCACGGCAGCGTGCGCATCGAGCACGTCTTGCAGCGCGGCCATGAACAGCTCGATCTCGGCGTCGCCGACTTGCAGCGACAGCGCCACCAGGCCGCGCCGGGCCATGAACATGCCGCGTTCGAGCAAGGCAAAGAACAACAGGTCGCGCACGCGCGTATCGCAGCCAACCAGGTCGGCCGCGCTGTGCAATGGCCGGGCCGTGGGGTGCAGGCTCAGCAACGAACCCAGGCCGCTGAATTGCAAGCCCAGGCCGCGCTGGGCGAACAAGGCGTTGCCGCGCTCGCGCAGCGCGTCACCGCGGGCGTTGAGTGCGGTGATGGCCGCCGGCTGCCACAGCTCGCGCAGCCCGGCCAAGCCGGCGGCCATGCTCAGCACGTTGTTGTTGAAGGTGCCGGCATGGCCCAGCGCGCCGGCGCGCCGCGGGTCGAACTGCTGCATCACCTCGCGCCGGCCACCAAAGGCGCCGAACGACAGGCCGCCGCCGAAGTACTTGCCCAGCGTGGTCAGGTCGGGCGCCAGGCCGAGCTGCGACTGGCGCCCGCCCAGGCTCAGGCGCGAGGTCATGACTTCATCCAGCACCAGCAGCGCGCCGCATTCGCGCGCCAGCGCTTGCAGGCCGTGCAGGAACTCGGGCGTGCCGGCAATGCAGCCACCGGCGCCGAGCATGGGCTCGACCAGGATGGCCGCGATCGCGCTGCCCTGGCTTTGCACCACTTCGGTGGCCGCGGCCAGGTTGTTGTAGGGCGCCACGATCCACTCATGTGGAACGTTAACCGACGCCGCTGCGCCGCCAAAGGCCAGCACGCTGCCGTGGTAGGCGCCTTCAAAGACCAGCACCTTGCGCCGGCCGGTGAAGGCCAGCGCCGCGCCCAGGGCCAGCAGGTTGGCCTCGGTGCCGCTGTTGGTGAAGCGCAGCAGCGCCATCGACTCGAACCGCTGTGTGATTTCGCGCGCCAACGCCGCTTCGCGCTGTGTGTGCGAGGCCAGGCTCAGGCCGTCATCGAGCGCGCTGATGATGGCCGCGCGAATGGCCGCCGGCGTGTGGCCGTACAGCCCGGCGGTGAATTCGCCCAGCAGATCGAGGTGGCGGTGGCCGTCGGCGCACCACAGCCAGCAGCCTTCACCGCGCACCATGGTGAGCGGGAACGGGGCCTGGAACAGCACGCTGCGGGTGTTGCCGCCGGGCATGACTTGCGCCGCCGCTTCGAGCTGGCGCGCGCTGGCGGGGTGGCGCGCACGGTAGCGGCCCAGGGCGGCCGCCAGCGCCAGGTCGAGTGCGTCGTTCATGCTGTGGGGGCCTGTTTGGCCACACCGGCCACACCAGCCACGATGCGCGGCAGCAGCGCCAGCGGCAGGTCGTGCCCCATGCCGGGAATCAGATCGAGCCGCGCCCCGGCAATGTGCTGCAACAGGTGCTGCGCAGCACCGGGCGGGATCAAGGGGTCGGCGTCACCGTGCAGCACCAAGGTCGGCGCCTTGATGCGCCCGAGCAAGGGCGAACGGTCGCCATCGGCCACCACCGCCATCAGTTGCCGCGCCGTGCCGGCCGGGCGGTAGGCGCGCAGCACCGCGGCGTGCAGGCGCTGGCGCAAACGTTCGGGCTCACTGGGGTAAACCGGGCTGCCGATGAGGCCGACGAGCTTGGTCAGGTGCTCCACCACCGCTGCCGGCTCGCGGCTGCGCGGTGGCGTGATCAGCGCCTTGCGCACCCGCAGGCTGGCCTGGGGCAGGCGGCGTGCGCCCGAGGTGGTCATCATCAATGTGAGGCTGCGCACGCGCTGCGGCTGCGTGGCGGCCAGGTGCTGGGCAATCATGCCGCCCAGCGACGCGCCGCAGATGTGGGCGCTGGGCAGGTTCAGCGCATCGAGCACGCCGGCGGCATCGGCGGCCATGTCGGCCAGGCTGTACGGCGCTGTCACGGCCAGGTGCATCAGGTGGCGCACGCTGGCCAGGGCCAGGTTGGGCACGCCCAGGTGATCAAACTGCTGGCTCAAGCCGGCGTCGCGGTTGTCGTGTCGGATGACGCGAAAGCCGCGCGCCACCAGGCCTTGCACCATCTCGTCGGGCCAGGCCGTGAGCTGCATGCCCAGGCCCATGATCAGCAGCAGCGGCGCGCCGTTCTCCGGCCCGTGCACTTCCACTTCGAGCTCGATGCCGTTGGCGCTCAGCTTCATGTCGTGGTCTTGAAGAACCAGCGCCGCGCGCCTTGAGCGTGGAACGGCTGCCAGTGGTTTGGATCCTGGCGCAGCCGGTCGGCCAGGGCATACAGCGCCAGCGGGTTCAGGCCCATGCCGATGTGGCTGGCTGCGATCTCGATGTTTTCAGTGCGAGCGCCGTCCTCGCCGGCTTCATTCACGCTGCACGGCCAGGCCACGATGCCGTCGCTCTTGGAGTAAATGGATGTGGTGGGCACCGGCGGGGCGCCGCGCAGTTGGGCCAGTAGGCCGTGGTCGCTGGCGGGTGACTTGCCACTGACCAGCTCAAAAAGACGGTAGGCATTGGTGGCCTTGGGGTGGCCGGCGAACGGCGCGCCCAGGGTGACGACGCAGCGCGTGAGCTCGGGCATTTCCTTGGCCAGTTCGCGCGCATAG
>JAYUPO010000158.1:0-11995 GCA_043760085.1 Burkholderiales bacterium | reverse complement strand
CCCATGGTTTCCTTCAAAAGCTTGGCATTGGCTATGCTGTCGTGCCCGGGCTGGCCGCCACGAAGCGAAAGTGTCGCCGAGCTTGCCGACGTGCCCATTTCGACTGGTGATTGACCGCAAGAATGATGCAAGACGACTACCCGCGAGACCTGATCGGCCACGGCCGCACGCCACCGCACGCGCAGTGGCCCGACAGTGCGCGCATCGCAGTGCAGTTCGTCCTGAACTACGAGGAAGGGGCCGAGAACTCGGTGCTGCACGGCGACGCGGCGTCGGAGACTTTCCTGTCCGAGATCGTCGGCGCGCAGGCCTTTGAGGCGCGGCACCTGTCGATGGAGTCGATGTACGAATACGGCTCGCGTGCCGGCGTCTGGCGCATCCTTCGCGAGTTCGAACAGCGCGGCCTGCCGTTGACGGTGTTCGGTGTGGCGATGGCGCTGCAACGCCACCCCGATCTGGTCGACGCGTTCATGCAGCAAGGGGCCGAGATTGCCTGCCACGGCTGGCGCTGGATCCACCACCAGCACATGGCCGAGGCGCTGGAGCGCGAGCACATCGCCACCGCCAGCCGCGTCATTCGCGAGCTGACGCACGGCCAGTGGCCACGGGGCTGGTACACCGGACGCGACAGCCCGAACACCAAGCGCCTGGTGACCGACCACGGCGGCTTCGAATACGACAGCGACCACTACGGCGACGACCTGCCGTTCTGGATGCCGGTGCAGCGTTCCGACGGCAGCCGCGTGCAGCGCCTGATCGTCCCGTATGCGCTCGACACCAACGACATGCGTTTCGCCTCGCCACAAGGTTTCAACACCGGCGAGCACTTCTTCGCCTACCTGCGCGATGCCTTCGATGTGCTGTACGCCGAGGGCAACACGGCCCCGAAGATGATGAGCATCGGTCTGCACGGCAGGCTGATCGGCCACCCCGGCCGCTTCAAGGGCCTGCAGCTTTTCATGGACCACGTGCAGCGCCACTCGCGCGTCTGGGTCTGCCGGCGCATCGACATCGCGCGGCATTGGCAGGCGCACTTTCCCGCGCCGCAGTTTGGGATCACCGGATGACCTTCGACGAATTCGATGCGGCGCCGGCTGCCCAGGCCGCCGCCTGGCTCGACGGCGTGTACGAGCACTCGCCGTGGATTGCCGAAGGCGTGTTGCCGCAGCGGCCGTTCACGAGCCTCGCGCAGCTCAAGCGCGCGCTGGTCGAAGTGGTGCGCAGCGCGGGCCGCGAGCCGCAGCTTGCGCTGTTGCGCGCGCACCCCGAACTGGCCGGCAAGGCGGCGCTGGCGGGCACACTCACGGCCGAGTCGGCCGATGAACAATCGCGCAGCCGCCTCAGCCAGTGCACGCCGCACGAACTGGCCACGCTGCAACGCCTGAATGCGGCCTACGACGCCAAATTCGGCTGGCCTTTCTTGCTGGCCATTCGCGGCCCGCGCGGCACCGGCCTCGCGCGCACCGAGATCATCGCCACGCTGGAGCGCCGGCTCGACGGCCACCCCGACTTCGAATTTGCCGAGTGCCTGCGCCAGATTCACCGCATTGCCGAAATTCGGCTGAACGACAAGTTCGGCGTCACGCCCGCGCTGGGCAACACCGTGTGGGACTGGGCCGAAGCCCTGGCCGCGCACAGCGACTCCGGCGCAGCCGACGCGGGCCAGCTCACCGTCACCTACCTGACCGACGCGCACCGCGCCTGTGCCGCGCAGCTGAGGGTGTGGATGGGTGAGTGTGGCTTCGACGACGTGGCCATCGACGCGGTGGGCAACGTGGTGGGTGTCTATCGCGGCGCGAGCCCTCAGCCCAGCCCTCTCCCGAAGGGACAGGGAGAAGGAGAGGGAGCGCAGAGGACGCTGCTCACCGGATCGCACTACGACACGGTGCGCAATGCCGGCAAGTACGACGGCCGGCTCGGCATCCTGGTGCCGATGCTGTGCGTGCGCGAGCTGCATGCGCAGGGCCGGCGCCTGCCGTTCGACCTGGAAGTGGTGGCCTTCGCCGAAGAAGAAGGCCAGCGCTACAAGGCCACCTTTCTTGGCTCGGGCGCGCTTACCGGCGACTTCGACGCCGCCTGGCTTGACCAGGAAGACAGCGACGGCATCAGCATGCGCCAGGCCATGCGCAGCGCCGGCCTGCCTGGTGAGATGGCGGCGATCCAGGCCCTAAAGCGCGACCCCGCGCGCTACCTCGGTTTCGTCGAAGTGCATATCGAACAGGGCCCGGTGCTCAATGAGCTCGACCTGCCGCTGAGCGTGGTGACGTCCATCAACGGCGGCGTGCGCTACGTGGGCGCCGTCACCGGCGTGGCCAGCCATGCCGGCACTACGCCGATGGGCCGCCGCCGTGACGCTGCGGCCGCCGTCGCCGAGCTCGTGCTCTTTGTCGAAGCGCGCGCGGCGGCCGCGCCTGAAGCGGTGGGCACCGTGGGCATGCTGCACGTGCCCGCAGGCTCGATCAACGTCGTGCCCGGGCGTTGCGCCTTCAGCCTGGACCTGCGCGCCACCACCAACACCGAACGCGACGCGCTCGCAGCCGACGTGCTGGCCGAGCTTGAGCGCATCTGCACCAAGCGCGGGGTGGCCTATACCTTGGAGCGCACGATGAGCGCGGCGGCTGCGCCCAGTGCGCCGGCCTGGCAAGCGCGCTGGGAAGCCGCCGTGCAAGCGCAGGGCCTGCCGGTCTTTCGCATGCCCAGCGGCGCCGGCCACGACGCCATGAAGCTGCACGAGGTCATGCCGCAAGCGATGCTCTTCATGCGCGGCTTGAACGCCGGCATCAGCCACAACCCGCTCGAAGCCATCACCGACCACGACACCGATCTGTGCGTGCGCGCCTTCCAGCACTTGCTTGAACACCTGGGCGGCGCGCCATGAATCACGACGCAAGCTACGCCCAGCTCGACGCCTGGATCGACGCGCACTTCGATGAAGAAGTGCAGTTTCTGCAAGCCCTGGTGCGCGTGCCCACCGACACGCCGCCGGGCGACAACGCACCGCACGCGCAGCGCACCGCGGCGCTGCTGGCAGCATTCGGCTTCGTGGCCGAGCAGCATGCGGTGCCCGCACAAGACGTGCGCGCGGCCGGGCTTGCGAGCATCACCAACCTGGTGGTGCGCCGCCGCTACGGCAGCGGGCGCACGATCGGCCTGAACGCGCACGGCGATGCCGTGCCGCCCGGCGAAGGCTGGAGCCACGACCCCTATGGCGGCGAAGTGGTCGACGGCAAGCTGTATGGCCGTGCCGCCGCCGTGAGCAAGTGCGACTTCGCCACCTACACCTTCGCCACACGCGCCATCGAAGCGCTGCCCGGCGCACGCCGCGGCAGCGTCGAGCTGTACTTCACTTACGACGAAGAATTTGGTGGCGAACTCGGCCCGGGCTGGCTGCTGCGCCAGGGGCTGGTCAAGCCCGATCTGGTCATCGCCGCAGGCTTCAGCTACCAGGTGGTGACCGGCCACAACGGCTGCCTGCAAATGGAGGTGACGGTGCACGGCAAGATGGGACATGCGGCCGTGCCCCACACCGCGGTGGACGCGCTGCAAGCCGCCACGCACATCCTCAACGCGCTGTACCACCAGAACACGCTTTACAGGCAGGTCACCAGCCAGGTCAAGGGCATCACCCACCCTTACCTGACCGTGGGCGTGATCGAGGGCGGCACCCACACCAACGTGGTGCCCGGCACGGTGGTACTCAAGCTCGACCGGCGCATGATTCCCGAAGAGAACCCGGCCGAAGTCGAAGCCCGCTTGCGCCAGGTGATCAACGAGGCGGTGGTGCAGTCACCCGGTATAACGATTGAAGTCAGGCGCCTCCTGCTGGCCCATGCTCTAAAGCCGCTGCCCGGCAACCAGCCGCTGGTGCAGGCCTTGTGCGCGCACGCCAGTGCGGTGTTCGGCCAGGCCATCGAAGCGGGGGGCACACCGCTGTACACCGATGCGCGGCTGTTCTGCGAACAAGGTATTCCTGCGGTCTTGTACGGCTGCGGCCCACGCACCGTGCTGCAAAGCCATGCCAAGCGCGCCGATGAACACATCGAACTCGAAGACTTGCGCCGCGCCACCAAGGTGGTGGCACGCACGCTGGCGGATTTGCTGGCCTGATGCCCGCAGGCGGCCTGCAAACGCGCCGGTCAAGGCGCGATGTAGGCGTAGCCCTGCTGCTGGTAGGCGCCCAGGGCGATCCAGCCATTTGGCACGAGCTTGACTTCCTGCATCAGGGCCGCTGGGTTGAGCTTGCGATCGGCCAGCGGCAGGTTGCATTGCTCCAGCCCCACCACACCCGGCGCGTTCTTCAGTTCGCGCAGCTTGGCGGCGACTTGCAGCGCATCGGCGCGCTCCGTTTCCTTCACCGCGCCAAGGTTGGTTTGCGTGAAGAACGAGGCGTTGCCACGGAAGGCCATGACGATCTTGGGCGTGATGCCGCTGTCGATCAGTTGCTTGCGCGTCACGTCAACGTTGTTCAGCTTGTTCAGCAGCACCACGGGGTTGGCGTCGGTGAAGTCGAAGGCGAGTTTCATTTCCTTCGCGTTGCTGGCCGTGCCCGGGCCGGTTGTTGCACAGCCCACCAGGGCCAGTGCGGCCAGCGTGGTGGCAGAGATTTGGATGATGCGCATGCGGTTCTCCTGTGGGTCAATTCGACGAGCCGATGTTAGGCCTGACAAGTGGCCGCCCGCGGCGCTGCCGCGCACCGCGTTCGGCAGCCTGGCAACGCGGTGCGCAGACCGAATTGTTCCGTCGCGCCTGCTCATGTACCCTCCCGCCCTGCCCCACCCACCTGTCGCCAAGGAAGCCTTGACATGACCCTCAACCGCCGCCGCACCCTACATGCCCTGGCCGCCGTGCCCTTCGCCTGGGCCCTGACCCACAGCGCGCGCGCGCAGGCCGGCGGCACGCTTGCGCAGGTGAAGCAACGCGGCAGCTTGCGCGTGGGCGTGACGCAGGCGCCGCCGTGGTATTCGAAGGATCCAAAGTCGGGCGAGTGGAGCACTGGCCTTGGCGTGTCGATGGGCAAGGCCATGGCCGGCGCGCTGGGCGTGAAGTTCGAGGCCGTTGAAGTGACCTGGGGCACCGCCGTGGCCGCGCTGCAGGGCAACAAGATCGACATCATGTACATGATGGACGCCACACCCGAACGCGCCCAGGCGGTGGACTTTCCGGCCAGCCCGCTGCTGTTCTATTCGCTGGCTGTGTTGGCACGCGACGACCTGGCGGTGGCCACCTGGGCCGACCTGAACCTGCCCAGCGTGCGCATTGCCGTGCCGCAGGCCAGCAGCATGGACAAGTTCCTGACCGAAAACGTCGGCAAGGCCAGCATCCAGCGCTACCCCGGCAACCCGGAAGCGATTGCCGCCTTCCAGGCCGGGCGGGCCGACGCCGTGTGCCTGTTCCATCCGCCGCTGCTGGCCGCGCGCCAGCGCTTAGGCGCGGGCAAGATCGTGGTGCCGGCGCCGGCGCAGTCGCAACCCCCCAGTGCCGCCGTGCGCAAGGAAGACGACAAGGCCTTCGTGGCCTGGGTCGACAAGGCCATGGCCGGCTACTACCAAAGCGGGCAAACGCAGAAGTGGTACGAGGAATTCCTGGTCGGCTTCGGCCTGGACCCCAAGGCCTCGCCGCCGGTGATGAAAGAGATGTTGAAGTAGCGCGCGAACGCCACGCCATCAGCGTTGAGATAGCGGCGCACTGACCCACCGATGCACCAGTGGGACTTCGCCCCGGTGTGGGCCCACGCCGACTTGCTGGCGCTGGGCCTGCTGAACACGCTCAAGGTTACTGCCACCGCCTTGGCGTTTGGCGTGCCGCTTGGGCTGCTGCTGGCCTTGATGCGGCTCGCGCCCAGCCGCTGGCTGGCCTGGCCGGCGGGCGCAGTGATCGAGGTCTTTCGCACCACACCGCCGCTGGTGCAGTTGTTCTGGTTCTTCTTCGCGCTGCCGATCCTGATCCGCGTTGAGATGACGCCCTTTGCCGCCGCGGCGCTGACCTTCTCGATCCAGTCCGCGGCGTTCTTCGCCGAAGTCTTTCGTGCGGGCATCGTGTCGGTCGAGCGCGGCCAATGGGAGGCGGCACGCGCCATCGGCATGAACCCGCGCCAAACCTTGCGCCGGGTGGTCTTGCCGCAGGCAGTCCAACGCATGATCCCGGCGTTTCTTGAGCGCGCCATCGAGCTGATGAAGACCACCACCCTGGTGGCCACGGTGTCGTATGCCGACTTGCTGTTCCAGACCAACGAGGTGGCGCAAAAAACGTTTCGCCCGCTGGAAGTGTTCACCGCCGCGGCGTTGATCTACTTCGTCGTCATCTTCGGCGCCAGCCAGCTCGTGCACCGCATCGAACAACGGCTGGCGGTGAGTGGGGAAGGCACGCTGCGCTGATGGCCTACCGCTGGAACTTCGCCCCCGTGTTCGACAACGCCGACGTGCTGCTGGCCGGCGCCTTGGGCACGCTGCGCCTGTTCGCCATTTGCGCCGTGGCCGGCCTGAGCCTGGGCCTGCTGGTCGGCCTGGCGCGCTATGCCAAAGCGCGCGCCGCCCGTTGGCCGGCCACCGCCTTCGTCGAGTTCTTCCGCAACACGCCGGTGCTGGTGCAGATCTTGTGGTTCTATTTCGCTTTGCCCATCTTGTTACCGTTCGAGATCAGCCCCTTGGTGGCCGCGGCCCTGGGCATCTCGCTCAACTCAGCCGCGTTCTCGGCCGAGATCTACCGCGCCGGCATCCAGAGCATCGAACGCGGCCAGTGGGACGGTGCCCGCGCGCTGGGCATGACGCACACGCAGGCCCTGCGCCGCATCATCCTGCCGCAGGCGCTGCGCCGCATGCTGCCGGCGCTGACCAACCGCGGCATCGAGATCTTCAAGATGACCACCCTGGCCTCGGCAGTGGCTTATGTCGACCTGCTGCAGCAAGGCAAGCTGCTGGCTTCATTGCACTTCAACCCGATCGAAACCTACAGCGTGATTGCCGTGGTCTTCTTCCTGTGCCTGTTGCCCCTGGTGCAGGCCACCTACGCGCTCGAACGCCGGCTGCGGCGATCAGATTGACCGGCGATGAACGACACCACTCCCCTGCTGCGCGTGCGCGGCCTGCACAAGCGCTTCGCTGGCGACGAAGTGTTGCGCGGCATCGACCTGGACGTGGCCCGCGGCGACCGCATTGCCATCCTGGGCGCCTCGGGTTCGGGCAAGAGCACGCTGCTGCGTTGCCTGAACTTCATGGAGCGGCCAAGTGCCGGCACCGTTGAGCTGGCCGGGCAAGCCATCGGGCGCGAGGTGAAACGCGGCGGCGTCATGGTCGAACGCGCCTACGACGAGGCTGAACTGACGCGCGTGCGCCAGCGCGTGGGCATGGTGTTCCAGCAGTTCAACCTGTTCCCGCACATGACCGCCCTGGGCAATGTGATCGAAGGCCTGCGCACGGTGCGCGGCTTGCCCGTGGCCGAAGCGCGCGAGCGCGGCCTGGCCGAGCTGGCGCGCGTGGGCCTGGTGGACAAGGCCGATCAATACCCGGCACGCCTGTCGGGCGGCCAGAAGCAGCGCGTGGCCATTGCCCGGGCGCGGGCCATGGAGCCCGAAGTGCTGCTGTTCGACGAGCCCACCTCGGCGCTCGACCCTGAACTGGTGCACGAGGTGCTGGGCGTCATTCGCAGCCTGGCCGGCGAAGGCCGCACCCTGCTGCTGGTGACGCACGAAATCGGCTTTGCCTACCATGTGGCCAACCGCGTGCTGTTCATTGCCGAAGGCGGCATCCACGAGCAGGGCACGCCCGACCAGGTGCTCAAGCACCCCACCCAAGCGCGCACCCAGGCCTTCCTGGCGCGCCACCGCGAGTTCGACTTCTGATGACCACCCCCACCCACAACCTCGCCACCGGCGACAGCGCCCAGGGCTATGTGAGCGACCCGCGCAACGAGCAGGTTCAGGTCTACGTCAACGGCCAGTTCTTCGCCCGCCATGAAGCGCGCGTGTCGGTGTTCGACAGTGGCTTCGTGCTCGGCGATGGTGTGTGGGAAGGGCTGCGTTTGGTGCAAGGCAAGCTGATCAGCCTGAATGCCCACCTCGACCGGCTCCATGAAGGCGCGTGCGCCATCGCGCTGGACATCGGGCGCACGCGCGAGCAGATCACCCAGGCCGTGCGCGACACCCTGGCGCGTAACGCCATGCACGACGGCGCGCATGTGCGGCTGATGGTCACCCGTGGCACCAAGCGCACACCCAACCAGGACCCGCGCTTTGTCATCGGCCCGGCCACGGTGGTGATCGTGGCCGAGTACAAGGCCGCCAAACCCGAGACCAAGGCGCGCGGCCTGGCGCTGTTCACGTCCACCTTTCGCACCAGCGGGCCGGATGTGTTCGACCTGCGGCTGAACTCGCACAGCCGGTTGAACCTGATCCAGGCGCTGATCCAAGCCATCCACGCCGGTGCCGATGAAGCTTTGATGCTCGACCCGCGCGGCTTCGTCGCCAGTTGCAATTCAACCAACTTCTTCATCGTGCGCGGCGGCGAACTGTGGACATCGACCGGCGCCTACTCGTTCAAGGGCATCACGCAGCGCACCGTGCTGAACGCCTGGCGCGAGGCCGGCGGCACGGCACGCGAGTGTGATTTCACGCTGGCGCAGGTGTACTCGGCCAGCGAGGCTTTCGTCACCGGCACGCTGGGCGGCGTGACGCCGGTGAGATGCGTCGATGGCCGCGTGATCGGTGCCGGCGTGCCCGGGCCGGTGACGGCGCGTGCCGCCGAGCTGTACGGCGCGGCAGCGCTGCTCGGCGCGGCTTGAGCCCATCAGCGCTGCCCGCTGGTTTGGCGTTGCGCCACAGGCAGACCCAGCCCACACAGCCTGGACTAGGATGCCTCGTTCATCGACACCCTGACGAGGATTGACAACATGAAAACCCGAGCCGCAGTGGCCTGGAAGGCCGGCGCCCCCTTGACCATTGAAGAGGTGGACTTGCAAGGCCCGCGCGAAGGCGAGGTGTTGGTCGAGGTCAAGGCCACGGGCATTTGCCACACCGATCAGTTCACGCTCTCGGGCGCCGACCCCGAAGGCCTGTTCCCGGCCATCCTGGGGCATGAAGGCGCGGGCGTGGTGCTTGAAGTCGGTGCCGGCGTGCCCTGGCTGAAGCCCGGTGACCATGTCATCCCGCTGTACACGCCCGAGTGCCGCAACTGCAAGTTTTGCCTCTCGCGCAAGACCAACCTGTGCCAGGCGATCCGCGCCACGCAGGGCAAGGGCTTGATGCCGGATGGCACGTCGCGCTTTTCGATCGGCGGCAAGCCGATCCTGCACTACATGGGCACCAGCACCTTTGCCAACCACATCGTGCTGCCCGGCATTGCGCTGGCCAAGATCAGGCCCGACGCACCGTTCGACAAGGTTTGTTATATCGGCTGCGGCGTCACCACCGGCGTGGGCGCGGTGCTGTTCAGCGCCAAGGTCGAGGCCGGTGCCACCGTCGTGGTGTTCGGCCTGGGCGGCATCGGCCTGAACGTGGTCCAGGGCGCAAAGATGGTGGGCGCCGGGCAGATCATCGGCGTGGACATCAACCCGGCGCGCGAAGCCATGGCGCGGCGCTTCGGCATGACGCATTTCATCAACCCGAAGCAAGTGCCCAATGTGGTGGATGCCATCGTGCAACTCACCGACGGCGGCACCGACTACAGCTTCGAATGCATCGGCAACACGCAGGTGATGCGCCAGGCGCTCGAATGCACGCACAAGGGCTGGGGCCGCAGCATCATCATCGGCGTGGCCCCGGCCGGCGCCGAGATCGCCACGCGCCCGTTCCAGCTCGTCACCGGCCGCAAGTGGGAGGGCACGGCGTTTGGCGGCGCCCGCGGCCGCACGGATGTGCCGAAGATCGTTGACTGGGTCATGGACGGCAAGCTCAACATCGACGAGCTGATCACTCACCGGCTGCCGCTGGAGCGCATCAACGAAGGCTTTGATTTGATGGCGCGTGGGGAGTCGATTCGCTCGGTGGTGATTTTCTAGTGGCCACACGCTGCCGCAAAACGGCATTGAAGAAGTGGCCCCAGGCACAAGGAGAGTGAACATGGCCAGTCAAGACACCTTCCTGATGAACAGTTGGTACATGGCCGCGTGGGACCATGAGCTGATCGACGGCAAGTTGATGACGCGCACCATCCTGGGCGAGCCGGTGCTGCTCTACAAGGGCGACAGCGGCCGCGCCGTGGCGCTGGACAACCGCTGCTGCCACCGCGGCGCCAAGCTGTCCAACGGCCGCCTTGAAGGCGACTGCGTGCGCTGCATGTACCACGGCCTGAAGTTCGATGCCACGGGCCGCTGCGTGCAGATCCCCGGGCAAGACGTGATCCCTGAAAAGCTCGGCGTGCGCAGTTACCCCGTCGTCGAGCGCGACCACATCGTGTGGATCTGGATGGGCGAGCCCGCGCGCGCCGATGCCGCGCAGATCATCGACCTGCCCTACCTGCGCGACCCCGCCTGGCGCGGCCAGGCCGACACCATGCACTACCGCGCCGACTACCGGCTGATCGTCGACAACCTGGCCGACTTTTCGCACCTGGCTTTTGTCCACACCCACACGCTGGGCGGCTCGGAGGAATACGCCTTCAAGACCCGGCCGCAAGCGGTGGAGCGCTTGCCGCGCGGCTTTCGGGTCGAGCGCTGGAGCATGAACGCCGCGCCGCCGCCGTTTCATCGCAAGGTGGTGCGCAGCGCCGCGCCGGTGGATCGCCGCAACATCGGCCTGATGCACATCCCCGGCATCTTCACCATGGAAACGCTGTTCGCGCCGGCCGGCAGCGGTGCCGAGCACGGCAACCTGGCCGGCGCGCGGCAATACCGCAACTGCCAGTTCTTCACGCCCGAAACCGCGCGCAGCACGCACTTCTTCTGGAACTACCTGCACGACTATGACCTGGACAACCCGACCATTGCCTTGTCGCTGCACGACAGCATGGTGCAGGGCTTCAACGAAGACAAGGCCATCATCGAAGGCCAGCAAGAAGTGCTCGACGCTGACCCAAACTTCAAGATGCATGCGATCGTGGCCGATGCACCGCTGGCGCACTTTCGGCGCGTGCTGCAACGGGCCATTGAGGATGAGCGGGTGGTGGGGGTGATGGCTTGAGCCTGCCCGGCCGCCCGAAAGGCGAATCCGTAGTGCGCAGCAAGAAGGTACACGTGTGAACGCAGCGCGCACCACCATGAACCGCATTCACTTCGCGCGGTATCTGAGCGCTGGCTTGCTCAGCCTGGGTTTGCTGGCAGGCTGCACCAGCGCGGGACAAGTCAGCCTGCGCGAGCACAGCTTCTTTGCGCCACCGCCTGTGAACGAAGCGCAGCCTTTGCTGCAAGGCGCGCAGGCCATCGCTGCGGCCCTGGCGCGCGGCGGCCATGTCATCTATCTGCGCCATGGCCGCACGCAGTACGACCAGCTTGAACGCGAGCGCAACAACCGCGCCAACGGCAGCTTCGACCTGGCGCGTTGCGACACACAGCGCCAGTTGTCTGACGACGGCCGCGCCGAGCTGCGTGTGGCCGGCGAGCAATTCCGCCGCGCCGGCGTGCCGCTGGACCAGGCCTTCAGCAGCCGCTACTGCCGCGCCCTCGAATCAGCCGCCTTCTTCGTCGACGGCGCGCAAGCCACCGAGATGCTGTCGGGCGAAGCCGAAGTGGGCAAGAACCCGGCGCAAAAGGCGCGCACCGTGGCGTTCCTGTCGCAGCGGCCGGCGGCCGGCCGCAACAATTTCATGATGGCCCACGGCGGCATCTTCTGGGAAGCCACCGGCTTCGTCATCCAGGAAGGCCACGCCGTGGTGCTGGACCCGACCAACCTGAAGGTGATCGTGGCGCGGGTCACACCGCAGGAGTGGGGGAGCATTGCGTTGATGTGGGGGAGATGACGCGCGTTAATCACCCTAACCCGAATGGCGCTTACTTTGGCCGCTACGCATGACCGTACCTGATGACGTGTCGACGAGCCTGTGTGCGAGGCACCTTGAGCCAAGGGTAA
>JAYUPO010000157.1:0-4436 GCA_043760085.1 Burkholderiales bacterium | reverse complement strand
TGGCCATGGCGCGGGCCTGGCGGGTGTTCTTGACCTTGCGGTTTTCGGTGTAGTCCACCGCCTGGCGAAAGCTGCGGTGGGTGGCGGCCTTGTAGATCTTGGCGCAGCGTGTGTCGTCGCCACAGCGCACCACAAAGACCTCGGCTTCCTTGCCGCTCATGAGCTGGCGCACCACGCTGTCGATCAGGCCTTCGTCGATCAGGGGCAGCAAGCGTTCGGGTGGTTTCATGCGCGCATTTTGATCGGGCCGGGGCTTGGCCAGGTTTGCGCGGGCGGCCTCTCGATAATCGCGCATGAATTCACCTGCCCTCGCCTCACCCCCCGCTGCGCCGTTCAGCAGCCTGCCCCTTTCACCGCCCACGCTGGAAAACCTGCAACGCCTGGGCTACGACAGCATGACGCCGATACAGGACGCCAGCCTGCCGCTGGCCCTGGCCGGGCATGACCTCATCGCCCAGGCCAAAACGGGCAGCGGCAAGACCGCGGCCTTTGCGCTGGCCTTGCTGGCCAACCTGAACCCGCGCACGAAATTGGGAAACCCGGCTGTGCAAGCCCTGGTGCTGTGCCCCACGCGCGAGCTGGCAGACCAGGTGACGCAGGAACTGCGCCGCCTGGCGCGCGCCGAAGACCACATCAAGGTGCTCACGCTGTGCGGCGGCGCCACCATGCGGCCGCAGTTGGCCAGCCTGGAGCATGGCGCGCACATCGTGGTGGGCACGCCGGGCCGGCTGATGGACCATCTTGAACGCGGCAGCCTGAAGCTCGACGCGCTGAACACCCTGGTGCTGGATGAAGCCGACCGCATGCTCGACATGGGCTTCTTCGATGACATCGCCACCGTCATCAAACAGTGCCCGGCGCAGCGCCAGACCCTGCTGTTTTCAGCCACCTACCCCGAAGGCATCGCCAAGCTCAGTGCCGCCTTCATGCGCACGCCCAAGGAAGTTAAGTTGCTGGAAGCGCACGCCACCACCAAGATCCGCCAGCTCTTTTTTGAAGTGCGTGAAGACGAACGCCTGCATGCGGTTTCGCTGCTGCTCAACCATTACCGGCCGGTGAGCACGCTGGCGTTCTGCAACACCAAGCAGCGCTGCCGTGAACTGGTGCAGGTGCTGCGCGCCCAGGGCTTTGCCGCGCTTGAATTGCATGGTGACCTGGACCAGCGCGAACGCGACCAGGTGCTGGTGCGCTTTGCCAACCGCAGTTGCAGCGTGCTGGTGGCCAGCGACATTGCGGCGCGCGGGCTCGATATCAAGGAGCTTGAAGCGGTGATCAATGTCGACATCACGCCCGACGCCGCCACCCACACCCACCGCATCGGCCGCACCGCGCGGGTCGATGAATCGGGCTGGGCCTTCAGCCTGGCCAGCCTGGATGAAATGGGCCGCGTGGGGCAGATCGAACAGGCCGCCAACTTCAGCTCGCAGTGGAAACCATTGAGTGAATTGAGCAGCACGAGCAACGAGCTGCTGATGCCACCCATGCGCACGCTGCAGATCGTGGGCGGGCGCAAGGAAAAAATCCGCCCGGGCGATGTGCTGGGTGCGCTGACCAAGGACATGGGCTTTGCTGGCACTGATATCGGCAAGATCAACGTCAACGAGTTTTCCACCTACGTGGCGGTGCGCGCAGGCGTGGCGGCGCAGGCGCTGCGCAAGCTGGGGGCGGGCAAGGTCAAGGGGCGCAGCGTGAAGGTGCGGCTGCTGGAGGATTGACGCGGCGCCTGCCATTGGATTCAAATCCGGCTCATGCTGATCCTCAGACAACTCTTCGACGCCGCCTCGTCCACTTACACCTACTTGCTGGGCGACTTGCGCAGTGGCGAATGCCTGTTGATCGACCCGGTGTTCGAACAGGTTCAGCGCGACGCCGCGTTGATCCGCGAACTCGGCCTCACGTTGAAGTGGACGCTTGAAACCCATGTTCACGCCGACCACGTCACCGCCGCCTGGCTGCTGCGCCAGCGCCTGGGTAGCCGCATCGCGCTGGCCGCGGCGGCGCAGGCCAGTGGGGCGGATCGGGCGCTGGTGCACGGTGACCGCATCGCGTTCGGGCCGCGCCATGTTGAAGTGCGTGCCACCCCCGGCCACACCAACGGCTGCCTGAGCTATGTGCTCGACGATGCCAGCCGCGCCTTCACGGGCGATGCACTGTTGATCCGCGGCTGCGGCCGAACAGATTTTCAGCAAGGCGACGCGCGCGTCTTGTACGGCTCCGTGCACCAGCACCTGTTCACGCTGCCCGCACACTGCCTGCTGTACCCGGCGCACGACTACAACGGCATCACCGCCACCAGCGTGGAAGAAGAACGCCGCTTCAACCCCCGGTTAGGTGGTGAAGCCGCCGAGGCTGACTTCGTGGGTTACATGCAGAACCTGAACCTGCCGCACCCCAAGCAGATCGACCGCGCCGTGCCGGCCAACCTGCGCTGTGGCGAGCCGGCTGACGGCCTGGCGCCACCGCCCGAGCAAACCTGGGCCGCACTGCGCCTGGCCTTCAGCGGGCTGTGGGAAATCGAACCCCACGCTTTGGACGCCGTGCGCGGCCAGGTGCAGGTGCTGGATGTGCGCGAGCGCGATGAGTTCACCGGTGCGCTGGGCCACATTCCGGGCGCGGTCTCGCTGCCCTTGGGTGAACTGGATGCGCGCAGTGGCGAGCTTGATGCCAACCGACCCGTGGTGGCCGTGTGCCGCTCGGGGGCCCGCTCGGCGCGTGCCGTGGCGATGCTGCAAAAGGCTGGCTTCAAACAAGCGGCCAACCTGGCTGGCGGCATGCTGCGCTGGCATGTGGAGGGTGGGGCGCTGAGCGGCGGGTTTGCTGAATAGCAACCCGGCACGTTGCGAACGCCTGCGATGGCGCAGAAGATTCAGGCCCGCACCTTCAGCGAGCGAGCCATGAATCAAGCATGTCGCCAGATTCGGTTGAACGCAGAACGGTTGTTGCTGGTCTGGTTGGTGGCGGGCTGCGGCGGTGGCTCAGACCCTTACCGAAAGCTCGGCTCAATCGAGCGCCAGGTCTACCTGGAACCGACGCCGATCACGACCACGCTGGCCTTCGATCGCGTGGCCCAAGGCTACGACGCCAGCTGCATGCTCACGCCGGGCGGTGAAGCCTGGTGCTGGGGCAACAACGAGCACGGCCAACTCGGCGCATCCACCCCCAAGTCCTGCACCAGCGGCATGGTGGCGCGCACTTGGCAGCCCGTGCGTGCGCAAGCCCCAATTCGCTTTGCGCAACTCAGCCCGTCGCGGCTGCACAGTTGCGGCATTGACCTGGCTGGCCAGGCCTGGTGCTGGGGCTTCGGCGTGGGCGGCCAACTGGGCGATGGGCGCAGCCTGAGCAGCGCCACACCGGTGGCCATCGCCGGCAACCACCGCTTTGTTCGGGTCGATGCCGGCAGCGACGGCCTGCTGAGCTGCGCGCTCGATGATGCCGGCGCCGCCTGGTGCTGGGGGCCGGGCGACAGCGGCGGCCTGGGCAACGGCACGACCAACGTTTCAAATGTGCCGGTGCAGGTGCTGGCAACACAGCCCTTCACGTCGATCGGCGCCGGCTCCAACCATGCTTGCGGCCTCGACGCAACGGGCCAGGCCTGGTGCTGGGGGCGCAACCCCTTTGGCGTGCTGGGGCGGGGCGTTTCGGGTGCGGGGCTGGTGCCAGGCATGGTGACGGGTGGCCACCGCTTCACTTCACTGGCCGTCGGCGGCAACTTCAATTGCGGCCTCACGGCGGCAGGCGCGGCCTGGTGCTGGGGCTTTGCCCTGTCGCTCGGCGACGGGCTGCTTTCTGCCCACAGCAACGTTCCCATTGCCGTGGCGGGCGGCCATGTCTTCGCCAGCCTCTCGGCCGGCTACCAGCATGCCTGTGGCCTGACCAGCGACGGCACGGCCTGGTGCTGGGGCCCGGCCGCATTGACCGGCAGCGGCACCGAGGATGAAAGCAAGCTGCCCGTAGCTGTTGCCGGTGGCCAGCGCTATCGCACGCTGCAAGCCGGCGGCACGGCCAGTTGCGGCATCACGCTGGCTGGGCTGCCAATGTGCTGGGGCAGCAACATCAACGGCGCGGTGGGGCAAGACAACCTGGGGCCGTGATGCGGCCCGGCGGGCTCATGCCGGGCTTTCGTTGAACGTGAAAGCACGCAGCCCGATGATGACCAGTTCACCCCCCGCTCGGGCTGGACGCAGCGCAGGTTCGATGCACGCACGCCGGCCCACCACCTGCAGCGCCCAACTGCACCCGTCCAGGCCGCGCAGCACGCCTTTCGCACGCAACACACCGCTGCCCGGGGCAGTGAGCGCGGCAGCCAGCGCCGGCAGGTCTTGCGGCGCGGCGAAGCGGTGGCTGCGGCTTTCGAAGCGCGACGCCGCGCTGGCGCCGATGCGGCCGGTGAGCGGCCACCCCGCTGTCGCGCGGCCCTGCGCCACGCCCCGCGCCGG
>JAYUPO010000156.1:0-4439 GCA_043760085.1 Burkholderiales bacterium | reverse complement strand
AGCGCCGCTTCCCAGGCGGTGAGCACCTCGCCGGCGCTGCCCACCAGGCGCAGGTTGCTGATCACCGACATCGGGTCGGCCATGGCCACCACGCCGCGCGACAACTGCACCCAGTCCCAGGCCACGCCGGCCTCGCCGTCATTGGCCTTGCCGGTCCATAGCGTTTGCCCGGCCGGGCGCGAAACACTGTCGCCAAACAAGGTGACGCGCGTGCTAAGGTGTCTAAAATGTAACGGCAGTTGCGCCAAGGTCTCTGGTGGACACATCAAGGGCGGCCAGGCACGCAACGCCCAGGGAGTGGTGCTTGAAGGGTTGGTTTGCATGGCGGAAAGCGCCGCAGGGCGCGGTTGGGCTGAACAAGCGCCTATGTTTGGCCATTGCGGCCGGCAGCGAAAGCTGTAAACCTTGTCAGGGCGGGCTGGCGGCTGGCCGCTCGGCCCGGCGGTCTGGTTGACGCAAAGGAATTCGATGCTTCCCGGTGGCTTCTCGACAGTGCTGCATGCACGCGACGCCGAAGAATTTCGCGCCGAAGTCATTCGCTTCGCCCGCCAGCTCGGCTTCGAGACCGTGGCCGCCATGACGGTTGTGGAACGCGGCATGGGCGCTACCGACTTCATCACCATCGGCAACACCCCCAACGCGTACACCCAGGCATTCGGCAACTCCGTGCATTACCGGCGCGACCCGGTGATGCAGCATTGCAAGCGCCAAAGCGTGCCCATCATCTGGGACCAGCACACCTACACCGGCATGGGCATGGGCGAGCTGTGGGAAGAGCAGGCCCAGTTTGGCTACAACACCGGCATTGCCATGGCCCTGCACCTGCCCGAAGGGCGCCATTTCGTGTTCGGCGTCGACCGTGACCAGCCCCTGCCCGACAGCGTGGACGAGCTGCAACGCCTGGTGGCGGACCTGCAACTCTTTGCCGTGCATGCGCAGGATGCCGCCGTGCGGCTGCTGCTGCCCGAGCGGCAGCAGCCCGAACGCCCGGCACTCACGCCGCGCGAACTGGAAGCCCTGGTGTGGACCATGGAAGGCAAGACGGCGTGGGAGGTGGGTGCCATCCTGGGCATCAGTGAACGCACCGCCGTGCTGCACATCAACAACGCCATGCACAAGCTGGGCTGTGTGAACAAGCATGCCGCGGTCCTGAAGGCCTTGCGCCTGGGTCTGATTCATTGACCTGCATGCGCTGCGTGGCGCCTGCCGGCGCCCTGTGCAGCCCCGTGTGAACCCTCCCTGTAAGACCTGACAGTAGCCCGCGATGGCCGGGGCTGCTGCAATGCAGTCGTTCGCCCGCGTTGGTAACACAGCCCCCAGGAGACCAATATGACGCAAGCCACCTCGCCCAGTACACCCGCCCCCGCTGCTCAGGCACCCCTGCCGAAGGCAGCGCTCCAGGCGCCGGTGGCGTTGAGCGCCGAGCAGCTCAAGAACGTGGGCGGCGGCCTGCCTCGCGGCGGCTGGCAGTCTGACGCTGCACCCACGTCGGCCAGCAGCAAGTAGTTTGAACCGAGCGTTGTGCTTCGAGGGTGCGTGGTGATGTACTCTTGAGGCTCCTTGGTGCCACGGCACTTCGTCCCTGAGCGGCCGTAGTACCGGCGGATCGGGCAACCCGATCCGCCTTTTTTCGTTTGGGCTGCGGCATCACGCCTGAAGCGGCCTGCCGCGCAGGGCGATTGCGAATGCCATGGACCCGCCGCTGTTCCGCCCGGAAGTTGTCAACGCCCAGCGCCAGCAGTGGCTGGGCAACGTGCGTTTGGTGCGGCCGCTTTCGCTGCGCCTGCTCACGCTGGGTGCGCTGCTGGTGGTGGGCGCACTGGCCACCTTCCTGTACTTTGGCGAATACACGCGCAAGGCGCGCGTGGGCGGCCTGCTGATGCCCGACGCCGGCCTGATCAGGCTGGCCAGCCCGGTGGCGGCCACGGTGTTGCAACGGCCAGCGCGCGAAGGGCAGGCCGTGCGCGCGGGCGACGTGCTGTTTGTGTTGGGCCTGGACCGCGGCGGCCTGGCCGAAGGCCTGCAGGCCCAGGTGCTGGCCAGCCTGGCCCAGCGCGTGGCCAGCCTGAACCAAGCCACCCAACAGCAAGACCAACTGACCCAGGCACAGGCCAGGTCGATCGACGAACGGCTGGTTCAGTTGCAGCGCGAACAGGCGCAAATCCTGGCCGGGCTGGCCTTGCAGCGTGAACGGCTCAAACTTGCGCGCAACGATCTCACCCGTCTACAGGCCTTGCGTGATGAGCAGTTCGCGTCGGGCGCGCAGGTGCAGGCGAAACGCGACGAGTGGCTCAGCCTGCAAGCCCAGGCCCAGGCGCTGGACCGCCAGGGCGCGGGCTTAAGCCGTGAGCGCGCCGCGATCGAAGGCGAGCGCGCGGCGCTGCCACTGCGCAGCGGCGCACGCCAGGGTGAGATCGCGCGCGAGTTGGCGGCGCTGTCGCGCGAAGCTGCAGAGGCCGACAGCACGCGCCAACTGGTGATCCGCGCCCCGCAAGACGGCACCTTGACCACCCTGCTGGTGCAAAGCGGCCAGGGCGTCGCGGCCAACACGGTGCTGGCCAGCCTGGTGCCCAGCGGCGCGGCCTTGCAGGCGCACTTGTACGCGCCGTCCAGCGCGGTGGGGTTTGTCAAAGCGGGGCAGGCCGTTCAACTGCGTTACGAAGCCTTTGCGTACCAGAAGTTCGGCCATCAGCGCGGGCGGGTGCTGCATGTTTCGCGCACCCCGCTGGCGCCAGCCGAGTTGGCGCAGTTGCCACTGGCCGGCTCGGCCGCGGCCAGTGAGCCCTTGTTTCGCGTGACCGTTGAACTGGCCGAAGGCCAGGCCATGCCCGAGCCGCTGGTGGCCGGCATGCGGCTGACGGCCGATGTGCAGCTCGAACGGCGCCGCCTCGTCGAATGGTTGTTGGCGCCCTTGGCTGCGATGAAGGCGCGCGTTTGATGCCAGGGATGAACTCGCTGCGCCTGGGGTTGGGTGCACCGCCCGTGCCGGTGATGCTGCAAACCGAAGCCACCGAATGCGGCCTGGCCTGCCTGGCCATGGTGGCCGGCGCGCATGGCCATCGCATCGACCTGCCGAGCCTGCGGCTGCGCTTTTCGGTATCACTCAAGGGCGCGACCCTGGCCGACCTGGTGCGCATGGCCGCTGGCCTGAAGTTGCAAGCGCGTGCCTTGCGCGCCGAGCCCGAGCACCTGGCCGACCTGGCGCTGCCGTGCATCCTGCACTGGGACTTGAACCACTTCGTGGTGCTGGTGGCGGTGAAGCGCGGCGTGGCGGTGATCCACGACCCGGCGCAGGGCCTGCGGCGCATGAAGCTGGCCGAGCTGTCGCGCCACTTCACGGGCGTGCTGCTCGAACTGAGCCCGGCGGCCGACTTCTCACCCCGGGTGGAGCGCCAGCAGATACGCGCCTCGCAACTGCTGGGGCAGGTGACGGGGCTAAAGCGTTCGCTGTTGCAGATCTTCGTGCTGGCGCTGGTGCTGGAAGCCTTCGTGCTGCTTGGCCCGTTCTTCCTGCAATGGGTGGTGGACGAAGTGCTGGTCAGCGCCGACCGCGAGCTGCTGCTCACGCTGGGCGTGGGCTTCGTGCTGCTGGTGCTGCTGCAGGTGGCCACCGCCGCGGCACGCTCGTGGGCGGTGCTGGTGCTGTCGGCCACGCTGAACCTGCAGTGGCTGGGCAATGTGTTCGCGCACCTGATGCGCCTGCCGCCCGAATGGTTTGAAAAGCGCCACACCGGCGACATCTGGTCGCGCTTTTCAGCCGTGCAGCAGATCCAGCGCACGCTGACCACCAGCTTCATCGAGGCCCTGCTCGACGGCCTGCTGGTGGTGCTGACGCTGGCCATGATGTGGCTGTACAGCGGCACGCTGATGGCCGTGGCCTTGGGCGCGGCGGCGGCCTACGGCTTGCTGCGCTGGGCGTTCTTCCGCCCGCTGCGCGCGGCCACCGAAGAAGCGCTGGTGCACGAATCGCGCAAGGCCACGCACTTCCTGGAGTCGCTGCGCGGGGTGCAGGCGATCAAACTTTTCAATGCACAGGCGCAGCGCCATGCGCGCTTTGCCAACCTGGTGGTCGACGCCATGAACGCCGAGGTGGCCACGCGCAAGCTCGAGCTGTTGTTTGCCGTGCTGCACCGGCTGCTGTTCGGCCTGGAGCGCGTGGCCGTGCTGTGGCTGGGCGCGCTGCTGGTGCTGGACCAACACCTCACGGTGGGCATGTTGTTCGCGTTCATCGCCTACAAGGAACAGTTCGCCACCCGCTTCTCGGGCCTGATCGACAAGGCGGTGGAATTGAAGATGCTCAAGCTGCAAGGCGAGCGCCTGGCCGACATCGTGCTCGCCGCGCCCGAGCAAGACGGTGCGCCAAGTGCCGCGCAGCACCGCCCACGCCCGCGCGAAGGCGCGCCGGCGATCGAGCTGCGCGGCGTGAGTTTTCGCTACGC
>JAYUPO010000155.1:0-4440 GCA_043760085.1 Burkholderiales bacterium | reverse complement strand
GAAAAACGCGAAGCCATGGGCCAGGCGATCCAGGGTGATGTGAAGAAGTATCTTGACGAAGCCTTCCCGATCGTGCGCGACAGCGCCGTGAAGCTGGCACCTTCAACCATCGGCGCGCTGCTCGAAGAAAAGTTCAGCGAAGACGAGCTCAAGCAACTGGTCGCCATTCTCGAGTCGCCGGTGCAGAAGAAATTCCAGCAATTGGGCGGCGACATGCAGCGCAGCCTGACCGAAAAGCTGGTGGCCGAAAGCCGCGCCGCCGTGCAGCCCAAGCTGGCGGCACTGGAACAGGCCGTGGCCGGGCGCATCGGCCCACCAGCCAAACCGGCCAGCGCCGCCAGCGCAGCGAAAAAGCGCTGAGATGCAGCGCCCGGCCGCATCACTGCCCGAGCTGCGCGAGCAGATCGACAGCGCCGACCGCGATCTGCTGGCGCTGCTCAACCGCCGCGCCGCGCTGGCCTTGCAAGTGGGTGAATTGAAGAAGGCCGAAGGTTCGGCGGTCTTTCGCCCCGAGCGCGAGGCCCAGGTCATCGACGGGCTGAAGGCGGCCAACAGCGGGCCGCTGAGCAGCGCCAGCATCGGCCCCATCTGGCGCGAAATCATGTCGGCCTGCCGCGCCCTGGAAAGCCCGCTGCGCGTGGCCTACCTCGGCCCGGCGGGCACCTTCAGCGAAGAGGCCACGCTGGCGTACTTCGGCGCATCGATCGAGCGTGTCCCGTGCGCCAGTTTCGACGAAGTCTTTCGCAGCGCCACCGCCGGCGCGGCAGACTTTGCCGTGGTGCCGGTGGAAAACTCCACCGAAGGCGTGGTCGCGCGTTCGCTCGATTTGTTCCTGCACACGCCACTGGCCATCGTGGGTGAAACCAGCCTGCTGGTGCGTCATAACCTGCTGCGCCGCGTGACCGGCCACGAAGGCATCAGCGCGGTGGTGGCTCACCCCCAGGCGCTGGCGCAATGCCAGGGCTGGCTGAATCAACACCTGCCGCAGGTTGAACGCCGGCCCGTGGCCAGCAATGCCGAAGGCGCACACCTGGCCGCGCTTGACGACTCGCTGGCCGCGCTGGCCGGCCTGCGCGCCGCCGGCGAATACGGGTTGCACGTGGTGGCGCCGGCGATTCAAGACGATGCCCACAACCGCACCCGCTTTGCCGTGCTGGCCCACCCTGAACGCCAACCCTTGCCCGCCCCCAGCGGGCGCGACTGCACCAGCCTGGTGGTGTCCGTGCCCAACCGCCCTGGCGCCGTGCACGACATGCTCGTGCCGCTGAAGGAAAACGGCGTGTCGATGACGCGCTTCGAGTCGCGCCCGGCGCGTTCGGGCCAGTGGGAGTACTACTTCTACGTTGACCTCGAAGGCCACCCGCAACAGCCGCATGTGGCCGCGGCGCTGGCTGAATTGCGCGCCGCCTGCGCGTTCTTCAAGCTGCTCGGCGCCTACCCGGTGGACGCGGCGTGAAGCGGCTGCCAACAGCGTCGCCAAGCCAGCGCTGCCTGAAAGCAAGGGTGCGCTGATGTTCAACCAACTCGGCGTCATCGGTTGCGGTTTGATGGGCGGCTCGTTTGCGCTGGCGTTGAAGCGCGGCGGCCTGGTCAAGCGCGTGGTGGGCTACAGCAAGTCGCCCTCGACCACCGAAAAGGCCAAGAAGCTGGGCGTGATCGACGACATCGCCGAATCAGCCCTGCAGGCCGTGTCGGGCTCCGACATCGTCTTGCTGGCCGTGCCCGTGTCGGCCACCGAAACCACGTTTCGCGCCATCCGCCATCTGATCGAACCCAACGTCTTGTTGATGGACGTGGGCAGCACCAAGCGCGATGTGGTCGATGCCGCGCGGCGCGCCTTGCGCGAGCGCGTGGCCTCGTTCGTGCCGGCGCACCCGATCGCGGGCAAGGAAGCACACGGCGTGAACCACGCCGATGCGTCGCTGTACGTGGGCCGCCAGGTGATCCTCACGCCGCTGGCGCAGACCCTGCCCGAACTGGTGCAACGGGCCACGGATGTCTGGTCCGCCGTGGGCGCGCAGGTGTTGAAGATGACGCCCGAAAACCACGACGCTGCCTTCGCCGCGGTGAGCCACCTGCCACACCTGCTGGCCTATGCGTTCTTTTCGAGTGTGACCAGCCAACCCGCGGGCCGCGATTTTCTGTCGCTGGCCGGGCCGGGCTTTCGCGACTTCACGCGCATTGCCGCCGGTGAGCCCACGATGTGGCGCGACATCTTGCTGGCCAACCGCGAAGAAGTGCTGAAGCAAACGGAACGCTTTCGCCAGACGCTGCAGGCCATGGAAGCCCTGATCCGCGCGGGCAACGCCACGGCACTTGAAGAATTGCTGCGCGCGGTGTCCGAGGCGCGCAGCCAATGGCACCTGGGCGCGGTGCGTGGCGCAGGCCCGCGGCATTGAGGCACGCTGTTGCGCGGGTCGCGCCGGGCGCGGCATGCAAGTAACTTGAAACGTTAACCAGGCGCGCGGCTCGGCCGCGCGCCGCCATACCCCAGCGATGTACGACATCCCCTTCCTTGACCTGCCGCCGCTGCGCCGCGCCTCGGGCACGGTGCGCCTGCCCGGCTCCAAGAGCATCTCCAACCGCGTGCTGTTGCTGGCCGGGCTGTGCGCCGGCCGCACGGCGATCCACGACCTGCTTGATTCCGACGACACCCGGGTCATGTTGCAAGCCTTGCAGACATTGGGTTGCGTTGTGCAGCGCGAAGGCGCCGTGCTTCAGCTCACCGGCCTGGGGGGCCGGCTGGCGGTGCACCAGGCCAAGCTGCACCTGGGCAACGCCGGCACCGCCATGCGCCCGTTGGCCGCTGCTCTGGCGGTGCTGGCCAGCACCCAGGGCGGGCAGTTCGAACTTCACGGCGTGCCTCGCATGCACGAGCGCCCGATCGGTGATCTCGTCAACGCCTTGCGTACGCTGGGCTGCCGCATTGAATACCTGGGCAACGAAGGCTATCCGCCGCTGCGCTTGAACGGCGTGGCCGGTGGCAGCCTCAATGTGGCGCGCGCTATTCGCGTGCGCGGGGATGTCTCCAGCCAGTTCCTCACCGCCTTGTTGATGGCCTTGCCGCTGGCCAGCGCGCACGCGCCGGTGGTGATTGAAGTCGACGGCGAGCTGATCTCGCAGCCTTACATCGAGATCACGCTGAACCTGCTGGCGCGCTTTGGCATTGCGGTGCAGCGCGAAGGCTGGTCGCGTTTCGTCATTGCGCAGGGCAGCCAATACGTTTCGCCGGGCACCATCCGTGTTGAAGGCGATGCATCGTCGGCGTCTTACTTCATCGCCACCGGCGCCATCGCCACCACCGGCGCGGCGCCTGTGCGCATTGAAGGCGTGGGGCTGGATTCGATACAGGGCGATATCCGCTTCGTTGAAGCCGCCCGGGCCATGGGCGCGCAGGTGCGCGGCGGGCCGGGCTGGTTGCAGGTGTCGCGCGGCGCCTGGCCGCTGCGCGCGATCACGCTCGATTGCAACCACATCCCCGACGCCGCCATGACCCTGGCCGTGATGGCCCTGTATGCCGACGGCCCCAGCCTGCTGACCAACATTGCAAGTTGGCGCGTCAAGGAAACCGACCGCCTGGCCGCCATGGCCTGTGAACTGCGCAAGCTCGGCGCGCAGGTGCAGGAGGGGTCTGATTTCATCCGCATCACGCCGCCCGTGCAGTGGCGGCGCGCCGCGCTGCACACCTATGACGACCACCGCATGGCCATGAGCCTGGCGCTGGCCGCGTTCAACCCGCTGGCCGGCGCGCCGGCGCAAGGTGCGGCGAAGGGGCTGGCGCAGCGCATCCTCGAGCCGCATTGCGTGGCCAAGACGTTTCCGGACTACTTCGAGACGCTGTTCGGCCTGGCCAGCGCCGATGCCGATGACGTGCCGGTGATCACCATCGATGGCCCCACCGCATCGGGCAAGGGCACGCTGGCCGCCGGCGTGGCCCAGGCGCTGGGCTACCACCTGCTCGACTCGGGCTCGCTGTACCGCGCCACCGCCCTGGCCGCGCGGCTTGACGGCGTCGCGGCCGACGACGAACCCCGCCTGGCCGGGCTGGCCGGCATGCTCGACCTGCGCTTCGAGCCTGGCCGCATCTGGCTGCGCGGGCACGACGTCACCGAAGCGCTGCGCGAAGAATCGATCGGCTTGCTGGCCTCGCAGGTGTCGGCCCTGCCCGCGGTGCGGCAAGCGCTGCACGGCCTGCAACTGAGCTTTCGCCGCGCCCCCGGCCTGGTGGCCGACGGGCGCGACATGGGCACCGTGGTGTTCCCCGCTGCGCCGATGAAGGTGTTCCTCACGGCGAGCGCCGAACAGCGCGCCCTGCGGCGCTATAAGCAATTGATTTCAAAGGGAAATGCGGCTAACATCGCGGCCCTTCGTGCTGACCTGGAGGCGCGTGACCAGCGAGACCAAACTCGCGCGGTGGCGCCCTTGAAACCAGCCCAAGAC
>JAYUPO010000154.1:0-4442 GCA_043760085.1 Burkholderiales bacterium | reverse complement strand
CCATGATCCGCGTCGAGCCCAGGTCGACTTGATACGGCGTGGCAAAGGTGGCCAGCCCGGGCGACGGCTGGCTCAGCGCGGTGTGAATTGAGCAATCGGCACCGATGCCCTGTTCAGCCAGCACGTCATAAAACCAGGGCAGGTGGTGCCGGCGCAGGAAGCCCGGTGAACGGTACAGATACACCGCCTGGCCGGTGGCGTTGGCGATGCTGGCGCACGAGCGGTGCAGGTCGGCAGCAAAGCCCTTGCGACCCAGTTCGTGCGTGGGCCGGCGCAGGTGCGAATGGCTGCCCACGTCGTGCCCGTTGGCCACGATGCGCCGCAGCACCTGCGGAAACTGCGCCGCCACCCAACCCAGGCAGAAGAACGTGGCCTTCGCGCCGCGGTTGTTCAACGCCTGCAGGATGCGGTCGATGTTGGACTCGATGCGCGAGGCGCTGCGGCGTTCGGGGTCATGCCCCCGCGCTGGCGCGTGTTGCAGCAGGTGAAAGCCATCTTCCACGTCAAAGCTCAATACCCGCATGGCAGTTCATCCTTCTGGCACTTGTTGTGTTGGCTCGCGTGCGTGGGTCGGCGCCGCGGCATCAAACCTGATCCTCAACGCGACTACGCCAAGCGTCAACCCGGGCTTGCACTTGCAAGCAGGTAAAAGTTCGTGAACCGTTGGCCCAGGCGGGGTACAAAGTCGGCCCGACTTGCTGACCAGGAGTGCACATGACCGAACCCACCGCACCCAAACCCGCCCGCAAGACCGCTGCCGACTTCGACCCCGAAGTGCTGCGCCTGTTCGACCAATACGTGCATGGCCAACTCGACCGCCGCGGCTTCCTTGAGCGTGCCGGGCGCATCGCCGCGGCCAGCGGCGCCACCGCGGCCGGCTTGCTCGCCGCGCTGAGCCCCGACTTCGCGCTCGGCCAGCGCGTGCCGCCCGGCGATGCGCGCATCAGAGCCGAACTTGTCGAGTTCCCCTCGCCGGCCGGTTATGGCAAGGTGCGCGCCTACCTGGCCCGCCCGGCGCAGGCCGCCGCGCCGCTGCCCGTGGTGCTGGTGGCACATGAAAACCGCGGCCTGAACCCGCACATCGAAGACATTGCGCGGCGCCTGGCGCTGGACAACTTCATGGCCCTGGCGCCGGATGCCCTGGCCCCGCTGGGCGGCTACCCGGGCGATGAAGACAAGGCGCGCGAACTGTTTGCCAAGCTCGACCAGACCAAGACGCGCGAAGACTTCGTGGCCGCCGCGGCCTACGCCCGCGGCTTAAGTGGCGGCAATGGCCGCCTGGGAGCGGTGGGCTTTTGCTATGGCGGCGGCGTGGTCAACATGCTGGCCACGCGCATGCCCGAGTTGGCCGCCGGCGTGCCCTTCTACGGCAACGCCGCGCCGCTGGACGAGGTGGGCAAGATCAAGTGCGAGTTGCTGCATGTGTTTGCCGAAAGCGATGAACGCATCAACGCCGCCTGGCCGGCCTATGACGCAGCGCTGAAGGCCGCCGGCGTGCGCAGCGAAGCGCTCAAGTACCCCGGCACCCAGCACGGCTTCAACAACGACACCACGCCGCGTTTCAACGAGGCTGCCGCCGCCCAGGCCTGGGCGCGCACGCTGGCGTTCTTTAACCGCACGCTGCGGTGATCGGCCTGACGGGCACCAAGTACGGCTGCGGCATTGAGGCCTGCGTCGCCTGCACGGTGTGGATCGGGTTAGCCCTTGGCCCGGCGCCGCGCCGCCACGCCGGTGGCCAGCAGGCCCACAAGCAGCAGCGCGTAAGTCTGCGGCTCTGGTATGGCCGGCACATCAATCACCTCTTGCTCAAAACCGGCGTAGCGCACTTGCGATTGGGAGTTGTTGTAGAAGGCGAACTGGCCTGAAGTGAAGGTGGCGTCGGCCACGGTTTGATCCCACAGCGTGGTGCCGCCGTCCTTCACGATGACGCGAAATGTTCCCGGCGTGACGTTGAAATCAAGTTGAAAGTTGTACAGCCTGCCGAATTCCCAACTGGCCGTGGCCGAGTGATTCCTGGCCAGGACGTTCATGTCACCAAAGCTGACCTGGTTCTCCCAAAACTCAGCGATCGACAGGTCTGCCAAGCCGCTACCGGTGGCGCCCGTGAAGCGCTTGATCGTCATGCCCTCGGCGGCCGTGCGCCCGGCAAAACCTTGCGTGCCGCGCTTCCAGTCGAACAAGTAGAAATTGCTTGAATTCTGGTAGCCGAACGCGAAACCCATGTAGTCGTCATCGCCCGCCCCTGCCGGCAGCACCTGCCAGGTGCCGTCAATCGTGTAGGCGCCCTGGTTGACGTTGTTGCGATAGAACGACGGGTCGGCGTTGATGACTTGAGTGACCGCGGTATTGCCGGGCTCAAGCACCCAATTACCCGCCGACTGCCCGCCGGGGAAGTCGAGCGTCAGCTCCACCCAACTTGACAGGTTAAGTGGCGCTGCCAACGCGCCGGCGGCACTTGCCGCAAGAAGAATCGACGCACTGGCGTGTTTGAAGAGGTTCGGCATCAAGTTCACTCCAGTTGAACGCGCGGGCCAATTCGGCTACCGCGGCAATGAAATGCTTGTCAAGTGTCGGCAACATGTTGAAACAAGTAAACCACTGACTTGCGGGGGCAAATACTGAACGATTGAATGGCGCGACCGTGCAAAGGCAACGCGCCTCAAGCGCCTTTCGCGCATGCGAAGAGCTGCTGAAAGCGCGGGTGGCGCTTTGCCAGCACTTCGGCCAGCGCGGCTGCGGGCTCGAAGACCTGGCTCAGCGGTGGCATTGGCGCAGCGTCGGCCAGGCTGCCGCCCACGCTGAGCCAGGCCAGGCGCGCCGCCCCCAGGGCCGCGCCGGCCTCGCCGCCGTCATGGGTGGTGAGGCCCACGCCCAGCGCCGAGGCCAGCCAGTGCGCCCAGCGTGTACTGCGCGCACCGCCGCCCACCAGCGCCAGCGTTTGCACACCGGCGCGCGCATCGCCCAGAGCGTGCCAACCGTCCGCCAGCCCGAAGCACACACCTTCCATCACCGCATGTGCCACGTCGGCCGGGCCGTGCGCGGATGTCAACCCATGCAGCAAGCCAGTGGCCTGCGGGTCGTTGTGCGGCGTGCGTTCACCATTCAGGTAAGGCAGGAAGATCGGTGCGGCGGCGCACTGCGCCAACGTCAGGTCTTGCGTGCTGGCCAGCATCTCGCCCACGCCCGCGCTGCCCAACAAGCGCGCCGCCCACTGCAAGGCGCTGGCCGCCGACAGCATCACCGACATCTGGTGCCACTGCCGCGGCAGGGCGTGGCAGAAGGCATGCACGGCACGCGCCGGGTTGGGGCTGAAGCGCGCGCCGCACAGGAACACCACGCCCGAGGTGCCCAGCGACACAAAGCCTTGCCCCGGCGCCACCGCGCCCATGCCCACCGCGCTGGCCGCGTTGTCGCCGCCGCCGCCGGCCACGGGCACGGCAGGCGGCAAGCCCCAACGCTGCGACCACTCGTGTTTTAACGTTCCAGAGCATTCGCTGCCCTCCATCAGGCGCGGCATGTGGCTTTCATCAAGCTCACAGGCCGCCAGCATGGCCGGGCTCCAGCGCCGCGCCGCCACATCAAGCCACAAGGTGCCCGAGGCATCGGACATCTCGCTCACCGCTTCGCCGGTGAGTTGCAGGCGCAGCCAGTCCTTGGGCAGCAGCACGCGGCGGATCTGATCAAAAAGCCGCGGCTCATGCTCGCGCAGCCACAGCAGCTTGGGCGCGGTGAAACCGGGCATGGCCAGGTTGCCGGTGATCTCTTGCGTTAATGTTTGCTTGGCTTCGAGTGCCGCGCATTGCGCGCCACTGCGGCCGTCGTTCCACAAAATGGCTGGTCGCAGCACGGCACCATGAGCATCCAGCACCACGGCGCCATGCATCTGGCCGGCCAGGCCCATGGCTTGCACCGCAGCCATGGCGCGCGGCTGCTGCGCCTTCAATTGCAGCACGGCCGCATCGAGCGCGGCCCACCAGGCCTGGGGCTGTTGCTCGCTCCACAGCGGCTGCGGCTGCTGCAGCGTCAACGCCGCGCTGGCCTGGGCAAGGATGCCGTGCTGCTCATCCAGCAGCAGGGCTTTCAGCTCAGACGTGCCGAGGTCGATGCCGAGGAACATGTCGCGTCAAGCCCGCGAGCCGCTGAAACGCCGCTCGGCCTGGCGGCGAAACTCAGTCGGGGTGACGCCCTTGATCTCAAGAAAACGGCGGTTGAAATTGGCCACGTTGTTGAAGCCCACCTCGTAGCAGATATGGGTGACCAGCCGATTCGTTTCCATCAGCAACTGCCCGGCACGGTTGACGCGAACGCGGTTCACAAAGTCAGTGAAGGTGTTGCCCGTGGCCTTGCGAAAGAAGCGCGAGAAGCGGCTCTCGCTCATGCTCAGCTCCAGCGCCACGGCGGCAGCGGAAAGCGGCTGCGCCACGTCGGCCATGATGCGATTC
>JAYUPO010000153.1:0-12070 GCA_043760085.1 Burkholderiales bacterium | reverse complement strand
TTGTCGCACAACACCAATTCGATCATGCAGGGATCGCTCCCCACCAGGCGCACGGTCGCGCTCACCGCCGTCGCCTTGGCGTGCTTGAGCACGTTGGTGAAGGCCTCGAGCAGGATGCGATGGATTTGCAGGATGTCGCTCGGTGAAAGGCGATCCACTGCCGGCAGGTCCGGCACATCCCAGGTCAGGTCGATGCCGGCGGCGTCCAGCCGCGGCTGCAGGCGGTAGCGCAACATGCCCAGTACCGTGGCCAGATCGCCATGGACCGGCTGCAGCGAGTCCACCGCCATGCGCATTTCGTCGAGCGCTTGCGTCACCTCGTTTTCGATCACCGAGGGATCGGTCACGCCCTTGTTGACCAGGTTAAGCAAGCCCACCAGATGGGCCCCGACGCCGTCGTGAAGTTCGCGCATGATGCGCTGTCGCTCGTTGGCCACGGCATGCTGTTTCTGCTGGTCGTGCAACGCGGCCGAAGCCTGCTCGAGCTCGTGTTCGCGGGCCTCGAGCAATGCCGCCAACAACTGCGCCTCGATCTCGCGCGTGGCCTCCACCGGCGCGCCAAAGTGGCGCCGCGCATGCACCATCCACAAGCCGTTCGACGTGCGGCGCCATGAGGCCACGATGCGCTGGCCGTCGAGCCCGTCAGGGCTTTGGTTCATGCCCTGGATCATGTTGGCTGGCAGGGCCGTGCCATGCCAGCCGGCGAACTCCTCGCCGAGCAAATCGCCGAAGCCGGCCTGGGCGTAGTGGATCAGGCCGGTCGAGTCCACCAGCGCGGCCCTGAATCCCGGGATCGCCGCGACATCGAGCTCGCGCAGCACGGAGCCGACCCGGTGCATGCTCAGGCATTCGACCCAGTGCTGCAGCAGCAACTCGTGGGTCGCGCGATCGGCCTCGGTGAAATCGGGCATCGACGGATCGCGGTGCCAGCACACAACCGAAAAAATGCCGGTCGACGGGTCCGCCGCCATGCCCGAGATGCCCGAGCGAACATCGAAGGCCAGCATGATCTCCTCGACGATGCGCGGCGGCATGTCGGCATAGCCTGTGATGAAGGAGCGTCCCGGTTCGGCGAACATGCGCGGGCCGAGCGGATCGATGGCCATCAGGGTCAGGAAGCGATCCCAATAGCCGGCGCGCAGCCCAGTGGTGCGCACGTCATGAAACACCGGCCCTTGCTCGGTCATGACGCCGTTGATCCAGGAACTGGAATGAAACGGCACCAGGGCCTTGGCGCGTGCCATGGCCCAATCCTTGAAGTCCGTCGCCGAGCCGGAACGGCCCTCGCGGTAAAGCGCCACGATCTCGGCGTTCAACGCCAGGCCCGAGACAACGAATGGCTCAGGATTTCGCAATGGACTGCTCCTCACATCGGGTGCGGCTGGCCCGCCGTCATGGCAACCAGCCCAGTGCGCGGGCCTCGAAGACGGCCTCGGTCTTGTTGTGCACGTCGAGCTTGCCATAGATATTGCGCACATGCGTGCGCACCGTCGAAACCGAGACACCCATCTGGGTGGCCGACTCTTCATAGGTGAAGCCGCGAGACAACAGATGCAACACCTGCCGTTCCTTGGGTGTCAAGGGGTCGTCGGGCTGCGCATTGCGGGCTTCATCGACGCTCGGCAGGGCGCGTTCGACGCGCGCTGCGATGGCGGTTGAGGCAGCGCCGCCATCGCTTTGCCAGACCTGCAGCAGGCGGCGCGCGATGATCGGGCTCATCGGCGAGCCGCCGGCGCGAAGGTCCAGCACATGCCGTGCGAGATCGCGTTCGGTACCGTCCTTGAGCAGGTAGCCGCGGGCGCCGGCGGCAAAGGCCTCGAGCATGTTGGCCTCGTCGCCGAACATGGTGATGACCATCACGTCGCAGGCCGGGCGCAGGGCGCGGCAGTGCCGGATGACGTCGATACCAGAACCGTCGGGCAGGCCCAGGTCGACCAGCAGCACGTCCACCGCGTGCTCACGCAGCCAGGCGATGCATTCCAGGCTGGACCCGCCGGCGTAGATCAGGCGTATGGTCGGATTGCTGGCGACGGCCTCGGCCAGTCGCCCGCGCAATCCCGGGTCGTCCTCGACCAGCGCAACGGTAAATTGGACGTCCTGCACGGCGATTCCCAGAGTTCGGTGCCGATGATGGCAGGTACGGCAGAGACTGCACTCCAACGAATTGATGAGGCTGACACGGCGGGCAGGCACGCCGGCGCATTTCGTCAGTTCAGATGAAGCGCGGTGTGGCGGCGGCCATTACTGTCGGGCCGTTGTCAATCACACCGAACGGCCCTGCCATGAAAATCGATTCCCGGCATCGTGTGCGCGCCTTGAGTGCGCGAACTCCGATGAGAAGAGCCGAAGCAAGAAGACGCTTGGCGAGTTGGCTCAGCGCCGTGGCGGCGTGCAGTGCTGTCGCAGCGCTGGCCGCCTGCGGCGGCAACGGCTTCGACAGCCACCCGCCGCAGCCAGCATTGACAAGCGGGGGCATTGGTGGTGCCGCCGATTTCGGCGCAGTGCCTGTTGGTATGTCCAAGCAGTTGAGCGTGTTCCTTGGCAACGGACAGATCGGGCCCGAGACGTACCAAACTTTGCAGGGGATCAGCATCACGGTCGAAGGGCCGGAATTGTCGTTCGACAGCAGTTGCCCCTCCGACATGCCGCAGGCCAGCGTGTGCTTGATCCGTCTCATCTGGACGCCTTCGGCGGCATACGTGCTGGCAGGGCGGGTACGCGTGATCAGCAATGCGCCCACCTCACCGACCACGCTGGAGCTCACCGGCACCGCAGTTCGGTAGGCTGGCGCGGGCCACCCCCGTCTGAATCCATCTACCCCTGTGCGAAGACCACCGGCCGTCGGCGCAGCCGGTTGCGTCGCGCGCAGCTGAGTCGGTGCCGCTGTGAGTGGCGACCTGCGCGTGCCCTTCGGCGCAGGCCGGTTGCGCTATGCACCCAACCGCACCGCCTTGCCGCTGGTGGTGTCGTACGCCGCGCCGTCGCCCAGGCCGATGCGATAGAACTCCCGCAGCACGTTGCCCGTGAAGCCGATCTCAACGATGGACACATCCTTGAACTGCGTGTTCATGCCGTCGGGCAACACTTTGTTCATGTCGTCGGCCACGGTCTTCATCACCGCCTGCATGCGCTCGTCGTAGCGCGCCATGCTGTAGACCAGCGTGTTGTGCGGGTTGTGCGAGGCCGTCTCCTTGCCGTCCTTGATGACGTTGACGCCGCTCACACCCACCGTGCGCGTGAGTTCGCGCGCGGCCTCTGTCATGTTGGCGTACACCGGCCCGGTGCAGCGCGGCAGCGGGCCGTCGCGCAGTGGCGTCAGCGCCGCAGTGGCCAGGGTGTTGAACGCCATCATGTCGGTGTAGCCCTGGCCCGTCTTGGTCACGCCCAGGTCAAACCACCAGGGTGCGCCCGCGCCCTTGGACGCTTCGGTGTTGTAGAAGCCCGTGAGCTGCAGGCTGAGCACTGGCGGCACCTTGTTCAGTGCCCTGAGCATGCGCTGTGGCGTGCCCGGGTCGGCGTTGTGCAGGTGTACTACCGTCACATGCTGCAAGTTGAAGGTGCGTGCCTCGTCAGCCAGGCCCAGGGCCACCAGCCGCTCGCGCAAGGGCGGATAAATCTTGTTGTCGAGCACGTCGGTCACGTCCTTGGGCAGCCGGTAGACAAGCCCGTAGGTGGCCTTGTGCTCGCGGAACCCGGGCCGCTCGAGTGCGCTGTTGTCGACCGCGGCGCGCGTGTGTGGGGCCAGGCCCGCGCCACTGATTCCTGCTGCCAACAGCATGACTTGTCTGCGCTGAAGTTTCATCGCGATTCCTCCGGTGACTGTCGAGGTGGATGGGCGCGAGCGCCACGCACCCGCGGTGGAAATGGTACGGCGACTCGGTTACGGTTGGGTGACATGGCCACGCTGCAATGTCGATGCGGGCGTGGCCGCGTCGCGCCGAGTAGCGGCACGCGTTGCGCGCCGGCGGCGCAACTTGGTCGGGGCCGCCGCAGCGGCCTTTCACACACTCGCTGGCACGCCCCTGGCCATGTCGCGCAAGCGTGGCAGGCACGAGCCGCATTGCGTGCCGCACTTCAGTTCGGCCTGCACGCTGGCCAGGCGCTTGGCGGCGTCGCCCGGCGCATGGGCCAGCACGGAGCGGATTTGCGCCACGCTCACATCCAGGCAATTGCACACCTGCTCGCTGCGCGCCGGCAGTTGCACCGGCGCCGTGGCGCTGGGCAGCAGCAGCATGCGCCCGGGCAGGGGCAGGGCGTGTTGTTCCTGCAGCAGGGGCAGCAGCCAGGCCTGGGCCCGGGTGTCGCCGGCGAGCAGGAAGCCGCGCAACAACTGGGCGCCGCCCACGCCGCCGCCCAGGCGCATGCAGCGCTGTTGATGGTGGCGCGGGTCGGTGTAGTGCAGGGCCTGTGGGCCATCGAGCTGCAAGGCCTGGGTCAGCATGTGCAGAAGATCGTTTGCCAAGGCCTGCGGTGCGGCGGCGCGCACCAGCACGCCGATCTCGGCCGCCGGCTCGCGGCCGAAGAGCACGCAAGTGGCATACGGCAAGTGGCCCAGCGCGGCCTGCACGGCGCCGCGCGCCGCCAGCGCCTGGCCCAGTGGCAGCCAGGCCGCCGCCACCAGGCTGAAGGCCATGGGGGCGGGTTCGATGCGAACCGCGGCATGCTTCAGTTCGGGCTGTTGCGAAAGCGGGCAGTGGCTGGAAGACATCAAGCCATTCACACCCAGGCCGCCGGCAAACTCACTGCCCCAGTGCATGGCGACGAAGGCTTGGCCGGCAACGAGTTCAGCGCTGGCCTGCACCGGCAGGTGCAGCTCGCCCTGGCGTGAACGAACCTTGACCAATTGGCCACCCCGCAGGCCGCGGCGGCGCATGTCTTGCGCTGTCATCTGCACGCAGGCTTCGCTCGCCTGACCAAAGGCCTTGGCCAGCGTGCCGGTGCGGCTCATGCCGTGCCATTGCTCGCGCAGGCGGCCGGTGGTGAGCGCGAACGGGAAGCGCGCATCGCGCGGCTCGGCCACGCCCTGGTGCGTCGGTGCGCCGAAGCGCGCGCGGCCGTCGGGCGTGGCGAAGTGGTGGTCTTCGTAGAGTCGGCTCAAGCCGGCGGTTTGGCCTTCGGGGCAGGGCCATTGCTGGGGTGATTCGAGCTTGGCGTAGGTCAGGCCGGTGATGTCCAGGTCGCGCCCGCGCGTGCTGTCGCGGTGTTCGTTCCAGATGCTCTCAGTGCCGGTGAAATCGAACAGGCTGCCGCCATCGAGCCGGCGCCGCGGCAAGCGTTGTTCAAGCCGCCGGCCCAGATCAAGCCCAATCGCCCAGTCGTGCCGCGCCTGGCCCGGTGCGGCCACGGCGGCGCGCACGCGGCTGATGCGCCGTTCGCTGTTGGTCACCGTGCCTTCCTTCTCGCCCCAGGTGGTGGCCGGCAGCAGCAAGTCGGCATAGGCGGCAGTGGCCGTGTGCGCAAAGGCTTCTTGCAGCACGACGAATTCGGCGCGCTGCAACGCGGCGCGCACGGTGGCCTGGCTGGGCATGGATTGCGCGGGGTTGGTGCAGACTATCCACAACGCCTTGATTTCGCCGTCGGCCGCGGCTTCGAACATCTGCACCGCGGTCTTGCCCGGCTTGGCCGGCACCTCGGCCAGGCCCCACAACGCGGCCACCTCGGCGCGGTGCGTGGGGTTGGCCAGGTCGCGGTGGGCGCTGAGCAAATTGGCCAGCCCGCCCACTTCACGCCCGCCCATGGCATTGGGTTGGCCGGTGAGCGAGAACGGCCCGGCGCCGGGCTTGCCGATCTGGCCGGTGGCCAGGTGCAGGTTGATGAGTGAAACGTTGTTGTCGGTGCCGTGCACGCTCTGGTTCAGGCCCTGGCAGTACAGGCTCAGTGCCGGCCGACGCAAGACACTTGCTTCGCCATCCAACCCGGCAAACCAGCGCGCGGCCTGCACCAGCGCGGCCTGTGGCACGCCGGTCAAGCTTTCGGTTTGCGCCGGCGTAAATTCACGCACGCGTTCGCGCAGGGCTTCGAAGCCGCTGGTGTGGGCGGCGATGAAGGCGGTGTCAGTCAGGCCTTCCCACAGCATCACATGCAGCAGGCCGTGGTACAGCGCAATGTCGCTGCCGGGCAGCAGTTGCAGGTGCAGGTCGGCCACGGCGGCGGTCTCGGTGCGCCGCGGGTCGGCCACGATCAGCTTCATCTGCGGATTCGTTGCGCGCGCATCTTCAAGGCGGCGAAACAGCACCGGGTGCGCCCAGGCGGTGTTCGCGCCGCTGATGAACACGGTGCCGGCGTGGTTCAAATCGTCGTAGCAGACGGGCGGCGCATCGGCGCCCAGCGTGGCCTTGTAGCCGGCCACGGCGCTGCTCATGCACAGGCGTGAATTGGTGTCGACGTTGTTGCTGCCGAGCAGGCCCTTGACGAGCTTGTTGAAGACGTAATAGTCCTCGGTGAGCAACTGGCCCGAGAGATAAAAACCCACTGACTCAGGGCCGTGGGCGAGCACGGTGTCGGCGAACCGCTGGGCGGCGTCGCCCATGGCGTCGTCCCAAGAAACGGGCAGGGCCGGGCCGCCGCGTTCAAGCCGGCGCAGCGGCTGCAGCAAGCGCTGCTGGCGCGTGACTTCGGCGCCGGCCGTGAGCGCCAGGTTCTGCCCCTTGCTGCACAGGCGGCCGAAGTTGGCGGGGTGCTCGGGGTCGCCGCGCACGCCGGTGATCTGCGCACCCTGGCTTTCGATGATGACGCCGCAGCCCACGCCGCAATAGGGGCAGGTGGACCTGGTTTCGCGCAGCGGCTCACTCATCGCTGCGAGGTCAGGCGCAAGCCGCCGTGCCAGTGATGGGTAACGTTAACAGGCCGAGAGTCTTGATCTCGATGGCGTCGAGCATCACCCGCCCGCCCGCCACCTGCGCCGCAAACTTCACGGTGCAGCCGGCATCGGGCGCGCGGGCTTGGCCGTCTTCAAGCGAGATGGCCCAGTTGTGCAGCGGGCAGGCCACGTGGCGGCCGAAGACGATGCCCTGGCTGAGCGGCCCGCCCTTGTGCGGGCAGCGGTCGAGCAGTGCGAAGACTTCGCCATCGCCGGTGCGGAACAGCGCAATGTCGGGGCCCTCACTGCGGTGCACACGGCGTGAACCCTTCAAAGGAATGTCCTCAGCCAAACAAATGAATTGCCAGTGTGTCATGGGCTGATCTCAAACGGTAATGGCGTCAAACTGCCGCGCATCCACCGCCGCGGCCTCGAACTCAAACCAGGGGTCGGGCTCGCCATCGAGCGCGAATTGCAACCGCTCCCACAGCTCGCGGCGCGAGGCAGCGTCTTCCACCACGCGCTGCTTGATGTGCGCCATGCCCGCGCGGGCCAGGTAGTGCACGGTGCGTTCCAGGTACCAGCCTTCTTCGCGGTAGAGCTGCAGGAAGGCGCCCGAATATTCCAGCACCTCGGCGCTGGTCTTGAGTTTCACCAGGAACTGCGCCACCTCGGTCTTGATGCCGCCGTTGCCGCCAATGTAGATTTCCCAGCCCGAATCGACGCCGATCACGCCCACATCCTTGATGCCGCTTTCAGCGCAGTTGCGCGGGCAGCCGCTCACCGCCAGCTTCACCTTGTGCGGCGCGTACATGCGCCACAGCGCGCGTTCCAGGTCCTTGCCCATTTGCGTGCTGTCTTGCGTGCCGAAGCGGCACCACTCGGAACCCACGCAAGTTTTAACCGTGCGCAAAGCCTTGGCGTAAGCGTGGCCCGAAGGCATGCCCAGGTCTTGCCACACGGCGGGCAGGTCTTCCTTGCGAATGCCCAGCAAGTCGATGCGCTGGCCACCCGTCACTTTCACGGTGGGCACCTTGAACTTGTCCACCACATCGGCAATGCGCCGCAGTTCAGACGAGTTCGTCTCGCCGCCCCACATGCGCGGAATCACCGAATAGGTGCCGTCTTTCTGGATGTTGGCGTGGCTGCGTTCATTGATGTAGCGGCTTTGCGGGTCGTCCTTGGCCAGCTTCGGCCAGGTGCTCAGCAGGTAATAGTTCAGCGCCGGGCGGCAACTTGCGCAGCCGTCGGGCGTGCGCCAGTTCATCGTTTGCTGCACCCGGGCAATGCTCAGCAGCTTGTCTTTGCGGATGGCGTCGCGCACTTCCTGGTGCGAATGTTCGGTGCAGCCGCACATTGCCTTCCTGGCCGGCGTGGCCGAGTAGTCGCCGCCGGCGGTGAACATGATGAGTTGTTCGACCAACCCGGTGCACGAGCCGCACGACGCGCTGGCCTTGGTGTGCTTGCGCACGTTTTCCAGCGTGAACAGGCCCTTGTCCTTGATGGCCTTGCAGATGCTGCCCTTGGTGACGCCATTGCAGCCGCACACTTCATCGGCATCAGCCATCGCCGCAGCCTTGCTCTGGCCCTGGTGGCCGGTGTCGCCGATGTTCGATTCGCCGAACATCAAATGCTCGCGGATGCCGGCCACGCTGCGGCCTTCGCGCAGCAGTTTGAAGTACCAACTGCCATCCACCGTGTCGCCGTACAGGCAGGCGCCGACTAATCTGTCGCCTTGAATCACCAGTTTCTTGTAGACGCCGCCGATCGGGTCGCTCAGCACGATGGTTTCCGTGCCCTCGCCGCCCATGAAGTTGCCGGCCGAAAACAAGTCGATGCCGGTGACCTTGAGCTTGGTGCTCACCGCGCTGCCGCTGTAGCGGCCGATGCCGAATTGCGCCAGGTGGTTGGCGCAGACCTTGCCCTGCTCGAACAGCGGCGCCACCAGGCCGTAGGCGATGCCGCGGTGCGCCGCGCATTCGCCCACGGCGTAGATGCGCGGGTCGGTCACGGTTTGCAGCGTGTCGCTGACCACGATGCCGCGCGTGCAATGCAGGCCCGCGCTTTCGGCCAATGCCGTGTCGGGCTTGATGCCGGCGGCCATCACCACCAGGTCGGCCGCCACTTCGCTGCCGTCCTTGAAGCGCACCTTGGCCACGCGGCCGCTGGGGTCGTCTGGCTCGGCGTGCAGGCTTTCGGTTTGCGCCTGCATCATGAAGTTAATGCCACGATCTTCCAATGACTTCTGCAAGAGTTTGGCCGCCACTTCATCCAACTGGCGCTCCATCAACCAGGGCATGAGGTGAACCACGGTGACCTGCATGCCCCGTTTGGACAAGCCGTTGGCCGCTTCCAGGCCAAGCAGGCCGCCGCCGATCACCACCGCGTGCTTGTAGGTGGCCGCGGCGCTGATCATGGCCTGCGTGTCGGCAATGTCGCGGTAAGCCACCACGCCGGGCAGCGCCTTGCCGGGAATGGGCAAGATGAAAGGCAGCGAACCGGTGGCCAGTAGCAGGCGGTCGTATTCGGCCTCGGTTTTGTTGCCATTGCCGTCATCGGCCACCACCACGCGGCGGCGGCGGTCGATCTGCACCACCTTCATGCCGGTGAGCAGGCGAATGTGGTTGTCTTCGTACCAACTCAGCGGATTGAGAACAATCTCTTCCAGCGTTTGCTCGCCTGCCAACACCGGGCTGAGCAGGATGCGGTTGTAGTTCGGGTGCGGCTCGGCGCCGAACACGGTGATGTCGTACAGCTCGGGCGCGAGCTTCAACAGCTCTTCCACGGCGCGGATGCCCGCCATGCCGTTGCCCACCACCACCAGCTTCATCTTTTGCATCGCTGTGCCTCCATGCCAATGCAATGCTTAACGCAAGACTGGTGCCAGCCGCGCGCTGCACGCCGCGCACTTAGCGCACCACTTTGGCGCTTGATCGGGCCAAAGCCGTGCAAAACCCTGGCGCGCTTCGTGCAGACAATCGCGCATGAGTTTCGACATCGACTTCGGCCACGCCAGCCACGCCGGCACGCGCAGCAGCAACGAAGACTTCGCCGCCGTGCAGCAGCCCGCACCCGCCGATGCCGCGCTGGGCTGGGTGGCAGCGCTGGCTGACGGCGTGTCGGCAGGAGGCGGAGGTTTGCTGGCGGCGCAAACCAGCGTGATGAGCCTGGTGCAAGACTACTTTGCCGCCCCGCCCACCTGGCACACCACCGTGGTGCTGGAACGGCTGATCCGCGCGCAGAACACCTGGCTGGCCGAACACAACCGCCGCCGCGCCTGGGCGCGCGACGCCGGCACCGCGCTGACCACGCTCACCGCCCTGGTGCTGCGCGGGCACAGCGTCACCCTGGCCCATGTGGGCGATTCGCGCGCCTGGTTGTGGCGCGATGGCGAGTTGGCGCAGCTCACCCAGGACCATGCCTTGAGCCAGGTCGACCTGGCCAGCACCCTGACCCGCGCGCTGGGCCTGGATGACCATGTACAGATTGACTTCAGCCAGGACGAACTGCGCAGCGGCGACGTGCTGCTGCTCAGCAGCGACGGCGTGCATGGGCCGCTGTCGCGCAAGCGCATCGCCGCCACGTTGGCCGCCGCGAGCGCTGCCCAAGCGGCCTGCGACGCCCTGGTGCATGAGGCCCTGGCCGCCGGCGGCAGCGACAACGCCACCGCGCTGGTGCTGCGCGTGCGCGGCCTGGACGCCGGGCGCTATGACGACGTGCTGGGCGCCGCCCACCGCCTGCCCAACCCGCCGCGCCTGGGGCTGGGCAGCCGGCTCGACGGCTACACCGTCACCGCCCTGGTGGCCGACACCGGCGTGCACCGCATCGTGCAGGCGCGGGTGAAAGAGCGTGTGAATGAGCGCGAGCAGGCCGGCGGCGAACTGGTGGCGCTGAAGATGCTGCACGAAAGCCGGGCTGGCGACGCTGATGAGCGCGCCATGCTCGCGCACGAGGCCTGGCTGGGCATGCGCCTGGGCCAACGCCAGGCCAGTGGTGCGGCCAGCGGCTTTGTGCGGGTGCGCGAAGCGCACAACCCGAGTGCCTTTTATGTGGTGTTTGACTGGCACGGCGGCCACACCTTGGCGCAGCGCCTGGCCAAGGGCCAGCGCGGCAGCCCCAACGAAATTGTCGGCGCAGCCATCGCCATTGCCCGTGCCCTGGGCCAGTTGCACCGCGCCGGCGTGGTGCACCGCGACATCAAGCCCGGCAACCTGCACCTGGGCGATGATGGCGTGTGGCGCATCCTCGACCTGGGCGTGGCGGTGTCGGGCCGCGAGCCGCTGGCGCAGCGCAGCCTGCACGCCGGCACGCCGAGCTACATGAACCCCGAGCAGTGGAACGACCCGCCGCAGCCGCCCGATGCCGGCAGCGACCTCTACGCGCTGGGCACCAGCTTGTATCAATGGTTAACCGGCAAGCTGCCGTATGGCGAGATCGAACCCTTCCAGCGCGCGCGCTTCAGGCGCGACCCGCGGCCGCCTTCGCGCCTGGCGCCCGATGTGCCGATCTGGCTGGATCATGTGGTGGCCAAGGCCGTGGCACTGGATGGCAAACAACGCTTCGAAACCGCCGAAGAACTGGTGCTGGCGCTGGAACGCGGCGCCGCCCGTGCGCTGCCCGCGCCGCACGCCACGCCGCTGGCGCTGCGCGACCCGGCCACCTTGTGGCGGGTGGGCTTTGGCTTGAGCGTGCTGCTCAACGCACTGCTGGTGTTCTGGCTGTTGTACTTGCCGCGTTAACGTTCGAGACGATGCATCGGCGGTTTGCACCTGGCGTGATTCGCAGGCTCTACCAACGCAGTTGCTCGGGCTCGATGCCAAGCGCTGCGGAGACCTTTTCAAGCGTCGCCTTGCGCGGCTGCTTCACGCGTTCCATCTGCGCGAAAGCGGCTTGGGAGATGCCGATGCGCAGGGCCACCTCCGCCTGCGTCAGGCCAAAGTGTTCGCGCCATGCGGCCATTGGCGTGACACCGCGCTCGAACGAAAGGTTGACCACTTCATTGGGCACGGTGCCGCGTGTGAACCCGCCCTTCATGCGGCGAAATTGATCGTACGGAACCACGACGAACGCCGGTTTGCCATCGGCGCCCATGATGATCTGGAACTCAGTACGTGCGTTCATCGCGTTTCCTCACTTCTTCAATGCTCACGATGTGCACCTGGCCGTCGTGCTCAAAAAACACACGGTAGTTGCCCACGCGAAGGCGGTAACCATGTTCGTGATGGGTGAGCGCCTTGACGTTGCGAGCGGTTTGCAGATCAACCAATTCCG